>NZ_JBNOYB010000067.1:0-24105 GCF_050312375.1 Schaalia sp. | reverse complement strand
AGTCTCGGGGAGAACCGGCCGGGCCCCGCTTCGTCGTCATCCGTGAGGCACGCTCGACGGCGAGCTCGGAGAGCTCACAGGTGGGCGTCGATTCCGCCCTCGGCGCTCGCCTCGTGGGCGCCCTCGACGATGAACGCGACGCGACGGGCCGCCGAAACCGCATGGTCGCCGAAGCGCTCGAGGAAGCGTGCGGCGAGCGTCAGGTCGACGATCTGGCGGCGCGTCAAATCAATGGAATCGTCGCCGATGAGGCGGTGGACCTCGACCTGGAGATCATCGAGGGTGTCGTCGTAGCGGCTGATCTCGTCGGCGATCGCGGTGTCGTGACTGATGATGAGGCGCTCCTCCAGGGCGCCCATCTCGGCGGCGGCCCGACCCATGCGCGTGATGAGCCCGGCCGCGGGCTCGGCGATGGACCGGGTCGGGAAGGTGGAGCGGGCGATCGTGGCGAGGTGGCGCGCGAGATCGCCCTGGCGCTCCATCGTCTGCGAGAGGCGCAGCGCTGAGAGGATGAGCCGCAGGTCGGAGGCGACGGGGCCCTGAAGCGCGAGCAGGTGGACGCACATCTCATCGATGGTGCGGGCGTTCTCGTCGAGGCGCTCGTCGGCGTCGATCGTCTGCTCGGCGATGGTGATATCGGCTTCGCGGAGCGCGGTGGTCGCCCGTTCGATCGCACGGGACACTCCGCGCCCCATCCTCTCGAGCTCGGCTCCGAGCTGAGCGAGTTCCTGGCGATACAGTTCCCTCACGATGCACCCTTTCCGCCGCGCGCCCGGTGCCCGCGGTCTGCGAGGATCACATCATCCGCGCCTGACCGGCGGGTGGAGTTCGGGTGAACGGGACGTGAACGCGAGAACACGATTCGGGAGGATTCGGGCGGGCGGATGCGTTCAACGGCGGGGCCGGGCGCCTGCGCCGATAGGCTGGGATCGTGCCTGAGATCCTCACCCTCGTCACCGTCGCCCTGCTCGGCCTTCTCGTCGGGGCCCTCGGCGTGGGTTCGTACCGGATGTCGCAGGCCCAGATCGCCCGTGAGGACTCGGTCGAATCCGAGCAGCAGGGCCTGAGCCCGGACGCCCTCGCGATCCTCACCTCGCTGCCGACGATTTCGATCGTGGTGGATCGCAACGCCTCGATCCTCAGAGCGGATGCGGCGGCCTTCGCGAAAGGACTGGTCAAGGGTGAGAGCCTGGCGCACGCCGGTTTGATCGCCCTGGTGAAGCGAGTCGTGGAGTCGGGATTGCCCGCCCGCGAGGAGATGCGGTTGCCCCGCTCCTCGATGGAGGCCTCGGGCTTCTTGGACTTCAATGTGCGGGTGTCGCCCCTGCCGCGCGGCTACTCCCTGATCCTCGTGGAGGACACGACCGTGGAGCGGCGCAACGAGGCGGCTCGCAGGGATTTCACCGCGAACGTGTCGCATGAGTTGAAGACCCCCGTGGGGACGGTCCGCCTGCTGGCCGAGACGATCGCGGCCTCCCCCGAGGACGTGGACGCGGTCGCGCATTTCGCGCCCAAGCTCGTGCGCGAGGCAGAGAGGCTCTCGAGCCTCGTCACCGACATCATCGACCTGTCGCGCCTGGAAGCGCCCGATCCTTTGGCCTCGCCCTCCCTGGTCGATATCGACCGGCTGGTATCCGTGGCCCTCGAACGCGAATCGACGAGGGCGGCGGCGTCCGGCGTGGAGCTGGTCGGCCCGGATGGATCCAGCGGGGCGGAAGTCTGGGGGGATCCGGACATGATCGCGATCGCGATCACGAATCTGCTGGACAACGCCATCCGCTACTCGCCCGAGGGCGGGCGCGTCGTCTTGAGCGTCGAGGTCGAAGACGACCTGGTGCGGATCAAGGTGGTGGATTCGGGGATCGGCATCGCCGAGGGCGAGCTCGATCGCATCTTCGAGCGCTTCTACCGGGTGGATCCGGCGCGCTCGCGGGGGACCGGCGGGACCGGCCTGGGCTTGTCGATCGTCAAGCACATCGCCTCCGACCACGGCGGCACGGTGACGGTGTGGTCGAGGCAGGGGCGCGGCTCCACCTTCACGCTGGTCCTGCCGGAAGCCGCCACCGAGGACTCGAAGGACCCCGATGGCGGTGCTCGCTTCGACGCCGCTGAGGCCCGGGAAATGCAGGAGGGTGACAGATGACGACGATCCTCGTGGTCGAGGACGAGGAGACCTACAGGGAGTCCCTCGCCTTCAATCTGCGGCGGGAGGGCTTCGACGTGCTCGAAGCCGGAGACGGCGAGCGCGGATTGGAGCTGGCGCGTTCTGGCGGGGCGGATCTGCTCCTCCTGGATCTCATGCTTCCCGGGATCTCCGGGATCGAGGTCTGCAGGAATCTGCGCAAGTCCTCCGATATGCCGGTCATCATGGTGACTGCGAAGGACGATGTGGTGGATCGGGTCATCGGATTGGAGATCGGCGCGGACGACTACGTGTCGAAGCCCTACGCCTTCCGTGAACTGCTCGCTCGGATACACGCCGTTCTGCGGCGCAGGACGCCGACTCCCAGGGCCGTCGAGGATGACGAGCTGTTGGAGGTCGGTCCGATCAGCCTCTGGGTCGACAGGCACGAGGTGCGAGTCGACGGGGAGGCGGTTGCGATGCCGCTCAGGGAGTTCGAACTGCTCGAGTTCCTCGCGAGGAATCCTGATCGCGTGCTCACGCGCGGGCAGCTCATGGATCGCGTGTGGGGCGCGGGCTACCCCGGCGATACGAAGACCCTGGACGTGCACGTCAAGCGCCTGCGTTCGCGCATCGAGCCGGATCCCGCCTCGCCGGTCCGCCTGGTGACCGTGAGAGGACTGGGGTACAAGCTCGTGTCCGAGCCGAAGGGGTGAGCGGTGAGGACGATCGCCTCCCCGGGGGCGGAAGTCCGACGAATGGTAGAATGATTCTCGGAATTCGTATTCATTCAGGGGGAGTCCCACATGTCTTTCGAGATCGGTCAGACGGTCGTCTACCCGCATCACGGCGCCGCAACGATCGAGGAAATCTCGACGCGCAAGATCCGCGGCGTGGAGAAGACGTACCTCACCCTTCGTGTGAATCAGGGCGATCTGACGATCCAGGTGCCCGCCGACAATGTCGATCTGGTCGGCGTGCGCGACGTCGTCGACGAGGACGGGCTGGAGAAGGTGCTCTCGGTCCTGCGCGCCCCCTACATCGAAGAACCGACGAACTGGTCGCGCCGTTACAAGGCGAATCAGGAGAAGATCGCGACGGGCGACATCGTCAAGGTGTCCGAGGTCGTGCGCGACCTGACGCGCCGTGACGACCAGAAGAAGCTCTCCACCGGTGAGAAGCGCATGCTCACGAAGGCGCGTCAGATCCTCGTTTCCGAGCTAGCGCTCGCGCGTGACATCGACAAGGAGGCCGCAGCCCTGCGCCTCGACGAGATCCTTGAGGAAGGGCGCATCGAGGAAGAAGCGCCGGCCGAGTGAGCCGCGCGCTCGCGGTCTTGACCGCTGCGGGTTCGGGGACGCGCCTGGGGGCTCGGGGCCCGAAGGCCCTGGTCGAACTCGGCGGCGCGCCCCTGGTCGTGCGGGCTGCTCGGGGTCTGGCCGAGGTCGGTGTGGCGGGGATCGTCGTCACTGCGCCCGGCGATCATCTGGGCGTCTTCGCTTCCGTTTTCCCAGGAGGCCTTCTCCGCGTCGAGGGGTCTCGGGCCGGGGACGGGATCGTTGAGGTTCCGGTTGAGGTCGTCGCGGGTTCTCCTGCGTCCCGGCAGGCCTCCGTCGCCCGAGGCCTCGCAGCGCTGCCCGCCCTCGGCGATCGTTGCGGCCTCGCCCTGGAGGAAGGGAGCGTCGTCCTCGTCCACGATGCCGCGCGCTGCCTCACCCCGCCGGCCGTGATCGCGCGGGTCATCGACGCCGTCGCCGCCGGGCACGAGGCCGTGATCCCGGCGATCGCGGTGACGGATACGCTCAAGCAGGTCGCTGAGCGCGTGGACGAGGGCGTGAGGCCCGTCGTCGCGACGCCGGATCGTTCGATGCTGGTGTCGGTCCAGACCCCTCAGGGCTTCGCATGGGGGGCTTTGCGTCGGGCGCATGAATCGGCCGCGGCTCGCGCCGCTTCGGAGTCGACCGCGGCGACTGATGACGCCGGTCTCGTGGAGGCGGCGGGCGGAAGGGTGGTCGTCGTCGAGGGCGATCCGCTTGCCTTGAAGGTGACGACGCCCGTGGACCTGGCCCTTGCGGAGCTCCTTCTTTCCGAAAGGGCCTGACTGAATAATTTCATCAGGTGAGAAATCTCCGGATTCTTCGGATTCGAGAAGCCGCGAAAGGCTTGTTCATAAGGGAACTTGCGGATGAGGGGGCGCGGGGGTGAACGGAGTGCTCGTCCTGACGTGCTAGGTTCCAGGTGAATCGCGTCAGCGAAGACCCCGATAGGAGCAGTGCATGTCTCAGGCATCGGTCGATTCGGTTCCGGGAGCCTCCGGGAAGCAGAAGATCCTCACCCGGCCCATCATCAGTTGGGCGATGTGGGACTGGGGGTCTGCGGCCTTCAACGCAGTCGCCACGACCTTCGTGTTCTCCGTCTACCTCACGAGCGACGGGACCTTCGCGCCCAAGGGCGTCGCCACGGAGAATCTGTCGACCGGAATGACGATCGCCGGACTCATCATCGCCCTGCTCGCCCCGATCACGGGCCAGAGGGCGGATCGTCGCGGCAAGGGCGGCGTGTGGCTCGGCTGGTTCACCGGCATGGTCGTCCTGTGCTGCGCGGCGATGTTCTTCGTCGCCCCCGAGTCCCCGATGGGGCCGACGGGCGCGATGTGGCTGGGCATCGCCCTGCTCGGCCTGGGCAACATCTTCTTCGAGTTCGCCTCGGTGAACTACAACGCGATGCTCAACCACCTCACGACCAAAGACAACATGGGCCGCGTCTCGGGCCTGGGCTGGGGTTCGGGTTACGTCGGCGGCATCGTCCTCCTCCTCATCCTGTACGTCGGGCTCATCGGCCCGAATCTCTTCGGTGTCCCCACGGACAACGGGCTCAACATCCGCATCTCGATGCTTATCGCCGCCGCATGGTTCGGCCTCTCGGCCCTTCCGGTCGTCATCCATCCGCCGAAGCCCTCGGTGATCCGCCACGATACGGGCGAGCACGAGTCCCTGTGGGACTCCTACCGCCTCCTGTGGGGCACGGTGAAGTCCCTCGCGAAGGAGGCGCCGCAGACGCTCTTCTTCCTCATCGCCTCTGCGATCTTCCGCGACGGTTTGGCGGGCGTCTTCACCTTCGGCGCGATCATCGCCGGAACCGCCTTCGGATTCTCCTCCGGGGACGTCATGATCTTCGCGATCGCGTCCAACATCGTCGCCGGCCTCGCCACGATCTCCTTCGGGGGCCTCGATGACCGATTCGGTCCGAAGAAGGTCATCATCTTCTCGCTCATCTCCATGTGCGCCGCGGGACTCGGCGTGTTCGCCCTGCACTCCTACGGGAAGATCGTCTTCTGGACCCTGGGCCTGGTGCTGTGCATCTTCGTCGGGCCGACCCAGTCGGCGTCGCGCACCTTCCTCGGCAGGATGATCCCGAAGGGCCGCGAGGGCGAGGTCTACGGCCTCTACGCGACGACCGGCCGCGCGGTCTCCTTCATCGCCCCGGCGATGTACTGGGTGTTCCTCAGGATCGGCAGCGCGGTGACGCCCGCGGGCCAGGATCACACCTACTGGGGCATCCTCGGCATCATCCTCGTGCTCCTCGCGGGCCTGCTCCTCACGATCCCGGTCAAGCCGCAGGCCGCGCACCTGGACCACCTCGAGGAGGACTGACTCCTCGCCTCCCCGGCGTCGAGGTCATCACCTTCGCGCGTCGAGGTCATCACCTTCGCGCGTCGAGGGGATGCGGGGGCGTGTTCAGGGAACCCTCACGACGAGGAACGCATCCGCGCTCCTCGCAGCGGGAAGCGCGTCAGTCCGAGGACGATCGGTCCACCGTTCTTCAGCGACTTCGACGCTCCACCCCCTCGCGTCGGCGCCGAGGGCGGCCATGAGTTCGTCCAGGCGGTATGTCCGCGCAGGCCCCGGCCTTCCAGGGGGGATCACCGCGTGCGCCGCCACGAGGATCCTCCCGCCCGGGCGCAGGCGGCGGGCCTGTGCCGTGACGAGCGCGGCCAGCCCGCCGGGAGTCTCCTCCCCCGGGTGCAGGTAGAAGAAGGAGATGAGGTCGAAGGCTCCGGGAGCCGTGAAGGACTGAGCGGATCCGACGATCCCGGAGGCGCGGTTCTGAGCGCCGATGAGGCGCGCGCCCTCGAGGTAGCGTTCGATCGCGGTCGCGGAGACGTCAACGCCGACGACCTCCCATCCGCGTTCGGCCAGCCAGAGCAGATCAGCGCCCTCACCGCAGCCGATGTCGAGGGCGCGACCGGGTTGTGCGCCCTCTGCGATTTCGGGGAGCAGGGGGTTGACCGCCCCCGACCACAAGCGCTCCCGGGAGGCGTAACGCGCCTCCCAGTCGAGGCTCGTGCGCGCGAGGGCCTCTTCGTTCGCCTTCCCGTTCATTCGCCCGCCCCGCCCTCGGCGCTCACAACGGAGGGGATGAGGAGCGCGACCGCCGAGGCCGCCAGGCCCTCACCGCGGCCCGTGAAGCCGAGGCCGTCGGTGGTCGTCGCGCTCACCGATACGGGCGCGCCGAGGATCTCGGATAGGCGCGAGCAGGCCTCGTCCAGGCGCGCGGCCATGCGCGGACGCTTGCCGATGACCTGCACGGTCGCGTTGGCGAGAGTCCAGCCCGCCGCTTCGGCCATGCGGCGGACTTCGGTGAGGAACTGCTCGCCCGAGGCGCCCGCCCACTCGGGGCGATCCGTTCCGAACACGGTTCCCATCTCGCCCAGGCCCGTCGCTGCGAGGATCGCATCGCACAGGGCGTGCGCGGCCACGTCGCCGTCGGAGTGGCCGGACAGGGGGGTCTGGCCCGGCCATTCGAGGCAGGCGAGCATGAGCGGGGAATCCCGGTCGGCGTCGGCATCCTCGTCCGCGGCGAAGGCGTGAACGTCGATGGCCTGACCGATGCGGAAGGGGGAAGCATTCATGGACTCAGGCTAATCGCTCGCGGACGGAGCGGCTCGTCCGCCGCCGCCCCGATAGGATCGGGGCGTGCGCTACATCTCCACCCGCGGTTCCGCCGATCACGCCCGCTCCTTCAGCGACATCCTCCTCGAGGGGCTCGCCCCCGACGGGGGGCTCTACCTGCCCGAGTCGTATCCGGTGCTGACGGCGGGCGACTTGAAGGAGCTCCGCGGCGTCCTGGAGAACGAGGGGTACGCGGCGCTCGCGGCCAGGGTCCTCGCCCTCTACATCGACGACATCCCCGCCGAGGACCTTTCGGCGATCACCGCCCGCGCCTACCGGACGCCCGCCTTCTCCGATCCGGCGATCGTGCCCGTCTCGCACCTGCCCGGCGGCCTGTGGATCGCGCACCTGTCGAACGGGCCGACCGCCGCCTTCAAGGACATGGCGATGCAGCTGCTCGGCGAGCTCTTCGAGTACGAGCTCGGCCGCCGCGGCGACTGGCTCACCATCGTCGGCGCGACCTCGGGCGACACCGGCTCCTCGGCCGAGTACGCCCTGCGCGGCAGGCCCGGCCTGTCGGTCGTGATGCTCACCCCGGCGGGGCGCATGACCGCCTTCCAGCGGGCGCAGATGTTCTCCTTGCTCGACGAGAACATCGTGAACGTCGCGGTCGACGGGGTCTTCGACGACTGCCAGGACCTCGTCAAGGCCGTGAACATGGACCCCGCCTTCAAGGCCGCATGGCACATCGGCGCCGTCAACTCGATCAACTGGGCGCGCCTCCTCGCGCAGGTCGTGTACTACGTGGCCACGTGGTTGCGCGTCACCTCGGCGATCGCCGAGGGCGGGGCCGAGGAGCCGACGGGACGGGAGGAGCCCCGCGCTCTCGACGAGGCCCCGCTCCCGCGCGTCAACGTCGTCGTCCCCTCGGGGAACTTCGGGAACGTGTGCGCCGCGCATATCGCCCGTCGGATGGGCGTGCCGCTCGGCGCCCTCGTCGTCGCGACGAACGAGAACGACGTCCTCGACGAGTTCTTCCGCACGGGCGTGTACCGGCCGCGCTCCTCGGCGCAGACCCTGGCGACCTCCTCGCCCTCGATGGACATCTCGAAGGCCTCGAATTTCGAGCGCTTCGTCTTCGACCTGCTCGGGCGCGATGCGGAGCGCACGGCCGGGCTCTTCGGGGATGCCCTGGCGCGCGACGGCTTCTTCGACCTGTCCGAAACCCCGGAGTTCGCGGCCCTGCGCGAGGACTTCGGCTTCGTCTCGGGCGCCTCCTCGCACTCCGACCGCCTCGAGGAGATCCGGCGGACCGAGGACGAGGACGCCTACCTCATCGACCCGCACACCGCCGACGGCGTCCATGTCGCGCGGGCGCTGCGCTCCGGGCTCGACGGGCCGCTCGTCGTCATGGAGACTGCCCTGCCGGTGAAGTTCGCCGAGACGATCCTCGAGGCCACCGGGCACATGCCGCCCGTTCCCGCCCGTTTCGAGGGGGTCGAGGGCGGGGCCCAGCGCCTCGTCGAGATGCCCAATGATGCGGCCGCCCTGCGGGCGCTCATCGAGGAGAGGGTGAAGCAACTGGACTGATGGGGCGGGATGCGCTCACAGGGGAGGGCTCTGCGATCACGATTCGGACTGTGGATATGCGCAGTCGAATGGGGAGCTTCCGTAAGCTCGGCGCATGAGTGCAGCGGATATCTCGAACGATCTTCTTGAGAGCTTCGCGCCACTGGTCCGCGATGAAGCGCACCTCACCTTCGTCCTAGGCGCGGGAGCCTCAGCCCCGTCGGGCTTGCCGATGTGGGATGAATTCGCTCGGCGCGTCGCGCTTTCAAGCGGACTCGTCGACTCCGAAACGGCTGCGGGTCTCCTTCTATCGCGTCAGGATCCTGCGCTCGTCCTCGAAGGAGCGCATGCGGCTGCTGGGGACCGCTGGGAGGACCTCCTAGTCGAAGCGCTCTATCGAGGGGAATTCGATCCGGTCCCTTCTCCTCTTCATTACGCGGTTGCCGGACATAAGATCGAGCGACCGGATTCGACGACCGTGGCGACGTTGAACTTCGACGTGCTCCTTGAACAAGCGCTCGCGTCGAGAGAAGCGGACGGAACGGACACCGTCATCGAGATGAGCGGCCATCCGATTGATGGGGAGCTGAGCGTCCATCACCTCCACGGAGTCGTCGCTCCGGGAATCGTCCGCTCACCCGTTGTTTCGCACTCCGATTACATGCACTTGCAGATCGCTGAAACCCCGTGGCAGCTCGACTTCCTCGATGCATGTGTACGATCCGGTCCCCTGCTCTTCGCGGGCACATCGTACCGGGACCCGGATATCCGGCAGTGGCTCCATCGGATCCGGGCCGACAAGAGCCGGACCGCCTATGCCGCGATCGTCACGATTGTGCGCGAGGGATTGGGGCTGAGCCGAAAGGACTTCTCGTCGATTGAGGACGCGCTCGTCAAAGAATGGGAGTCGGTCGGCCTCTTAGCGCTTCGTCTTCACGACTTGTGCGACATCGCGACGGTCATCAGGGAGCTCGCCTTCGTCGGTCAGCCGGAATACGTCAGTCCGCAAGAGCGCGTGCGACGCATATGGGACGCTCACGCCGAGCAACTCAAAGACCTTCAACCCCGCTACTCCGCCGAACTCGAGCAATCGGCGCGGACCATCTCGAGTGCTGCCGGGTGCAAAGCGACCGCCCCGACCATGTGGTTGGCGGATGCGAGGGGAAGGATCGCCCGCTGGGCGGGCGGCGGTGTGATCCATCAGCGGATCCGAACGATGAGGCGCGTTCCTACCGGACACGACAGTCCGCGCATCGCGGGTGAGATCGTCGGTACAGAGGAGATGAAGCTCAAGGACGAACCGAGGAACCCGAATGTTCAGCCTGCGCGCAGATCCGTCCTCGGTGTTCCCCTCTACGCGAGTGATGGCGTCCATCCTCCCTTCGTGTGCGGAGCACTGACCTTCGGAATGTCGGTGCGATCCGAGACTCTGCTCAAACGGCGGGAATGGTACGACGCACTGCTCGATGTCAGCGACGAGTGGGGCGAACGCCTGTCTCGGGCCGCCTACTGAGAGAGTGTTTCTCGTTAGACTCGAAATGAGGGGGTGCGGAGATGGCATCGAAGAAGAATGCGACGAAGACGACCGGATACGTTCGCAGCTCGACGGGGTCCTACACCGTCAAGTCCACGCGGGATCCGAGGACGGGCAAGTTCGTCCCGTTCTCATCGGGCGGGGGCAAGATCATCGTCGCTGAGTCGAAGACGAAGACGGCCTCATGATCCCGAGAGGGGTGAGGGCTCCTGCCGAGCGTGTCACCTCGTCCCGGAGACGGTGCCCCGCCCTCGTTCCCCGGTGGCACCGCTAGGATCGGAGGCATGACGCTGCACCTGCACGACTCGAAGACGGCCCGCCTCCAGCCCCTCATCCCGGTGAACCCCGGGCGCGTGGGGATCTACCTGTGCGGCGCCACGGTGCAGGGCTCCCCGCACGTCGGCCACCTGCGCGCGGCGGTCTCCTTCGACACGCTGGTGCGCTGGCTGCGACGCCAGGGCCTCGAGGTCGCCTACGTCCGCAACGTCACCGACATCGACGACAAGATCCTCGCCAAGTCCGCCGAGGCGGGCGCCGACTGGTGGGCCTGGGCGTACCGCTTCGAGCGTGAATTCACCGGGGCTTACGACACCCTCGGCGTTCTGCCGCCGACGTACGAGCCGCGCGCGACCGGGCACATCCCCGACCAGATCGAGCTCGTGCGCCGTCTCATCGACCGCGGGCACGCCTACGACGACGGGTGCGGCAACGTCTATTTCGATGTTCACTCCCAGCCCGACTACGGGTCGATCACGCGCCAGCGGCTCGTCGACATGCGCACGACCGAGGATGAGGCGCAGATCGATGCGGCGGTCGAAGCGGGCAAGCGCGATCCGCGCGACTTCGCCCTGTGGAAGGCGCGCAAGGACTCGGAGCCCGAGACCGCGTCCTGGGATTCGCCCTGGGGGAGGGGGCGTCCGGGCTGGCATCTTGAGTGCTCGGCCATGTCGCGCCGCTACCTCGGCGACGAGTTCGACATCCACGGCGGCGGCATCGACCTGCGATTCCCGCACCACGAGAACGAGCAGGCCCAGTCGCACGGCGCCGGATGGGAATTCGCGCGCCTATGGGTCCACAACGCCTGGGTGACGACCAAGGGCGAGAAGATGTCGAAGTCCTTGGGCAACGTGCTGTCCATCGGGGCTCTGACGCGGGACTTCCCGGCCGTGGCCGTGAGGTGGGCCCTGTCGACGGTCCACCACCGCTCGGCGATCGAATGGGGTCCGGAAACCCTGCCCGCTGCCGTTGCCGCCTGGGCGAAGTTCTCCGGCTTCGTCGAACGCTCGATCGACGCGGTCGGCGAGGCTCCCGCTGAAGATCTCGCCCTGCCCGCCTCCGAGCTCCCGGCCGGGTTCGTCGCCGCGATGGACGACGACCTCAATGTCGCGGGCGCGCTCGCGGTCATCCATGAGCACCTCAAGCGCGGCAATACCGCGATCGACGAGGGCGATGCAGCGGCCGTGAAGAGGGAGCAGATCCTCGTCCGCTCCATGCTCGACGTCCTCGGCCTGGATCCGGCGTCGCAGCAGTGGCGCTCCGGCCTCGGCACGGGCGCCGGCGCGGATTCGTCCGAGCACGAGGCGCTCGACGCCCTCGTCCAGGCGCTCATCTCCGAGCGGGCGCAGGCGCGCGCGGCGAAGGACTGGGCGCGCGCCGACGAACTGCGCGATCGCCTCGCCGCGGCGGGTATCGCCGTGGCCGACGGGCGGGACGGGGCGAGCTGGAAGCTGGCGTGAGATGAGATGCAGAAGGCTCGCTTTCTGCGGCGGAGCGTCGATTCTGCCGGGCGGGACGGCACTTTGCGGGTCGGTGTTCCCGTGCAGATAGTCGCCCCGGACGATTCATCGACGCTCGTCCCGCTGCACGTGACCTTCGATGGCCATGCGGCGAGCGTCAAACTCCCCCCGCTTCACACTTGGCAGGTGCTCCATGTTGTTCTCTGAAGACATTCTCCGCGCAAACGGCTCCCGACTCGGTCACGACGAGTGGTGGAAGGGGGCGGTCGTCTACCAGATCTACCCGCGCTCCTTCCAGGATTCGAACGGGGACGGGATCGGCGACCTCGAGGGGATCCGCTCGCGTCTCGACTACCTTCAGGCCCTCGGGGTCGACGTCCTCTGGCTGTCGCCGATCTACCGCTCTCCGCAGGCGGACAACGGCTACGACATCTCCGACTACCGGGACATCGATCCGGTGTTCGGGACGCTCGAGGACTTCGACCGGCTCCTCGCCGATGTCCATGAGCGGGGCATGAAGCTCGTCATGGACCTCGTCGTCAATCACTCCTCCGATGAACACCCCTGGTTCGTCGAGTCGCGTTCCTCGAAGGACAATCCCAAACGCGATTGGTACATCTGGCGGTCCGCCCGACCGGGGTTCGAGCCGGGGACTCCGGGGGCCGAGCCGAACAACTGGGCTTCCTTCTTCTCCGGGTCAGCGTGGGCCTTCGACGAGGCCACGGGCGAGTACTACCTCCATCTTTTCCATCGCAAGCAGCCCGACCTCAACTGGGAGAACCCCAAGGTCCGCGAGGCGGTCTACGCCATGATGAACTGGTGGCTCGACCGGGGCGTCGACGGTTTCCGCATGGACGTCATCAACCTCATTTCGAAGGACCCGGATCTGCCCGATGGGGATCTGCGTCCGGGGTGCGCTTACGGTGACGGCTTCCCCTACTACTCGCAGGGCCCGCGCCTTCACGAGTTCCTCCAGGAGATGCGGCGGGAGGTCTTCGACGGGCGGGGCGGACGGCAGTCGGGCGCCGACGTTCCGCTGACCGTGGGCGAGACTCCGGGGGTCAGGACCGACAACGTCACTCTGTTCACGGATCCGGCGCGACGCGAACTCGATATGGTTTTTCAATTCGACCACGTCGATCTCGGCCTCGAGAAGGGGAAATTCCATCCGCGCCCCCTCCGGGCAGGTGAGCTCGCCGATTGCCTCACCATGTGGCAGCTGGCCCAGAGCGACCGGGGCTGGAATTCCCTGTATCTCGACAATCACGATCAGCCGCGGGCGGTGTCTAGATTCGGTGACGAGGCGTACCGCTATGAATCGGCGACGGCGCTCGCGACGGCGCTTCATCTCCTGCGGGGGACGCCCTACATTTATCAGGGCGAGGAGCTCGGCATGACGAACGGGGTCTTCGCCGGTCTCGATGAGATGCGCGATGTCGAGGCGCTGCGCTACTACCGGGAGGCGGTCGCCTCCGGTGAAGCCTCGGAGGCCGTTCTTGAGGGCCTGCGAACCATGGGGCGGGATAATGCGCGAACGCCCGTTCAGTGGGACGGGGAGGTCCCCAATGCGGGGTTCACGACGGGTGAGCCGTGGATCGGGGTGAATCCGAACTACCGGACTATCAATGCGGCTGTCCAAGTCGATGATGAGGATTCGGTCTTCGCTTATTACGCCGCGCTCATCCGTCTGCGGCACTCGCTCCGGGTTGTGATGCTCGGTGATTTCGAGCGCCTTGATGCCGGTGCTCGGGAGATCTTCGCGTATCGGCGCTCCCTTGATGAGGAGGAGCTCTTCGTCCTCGTCAATCTTTCGAGTGGTGCAGTGGTGCCCAGGAACATGGGGGCCTTCAGCGATGCGCGTGAAGTTATGGGCAACGAGGGCGGGCCGCGCTCCCTTGACGCGGAGCTGGCCCCCTGGGGAGCCCGCGTCTTCCTCCGACGCGGCGTCCGATCCGCTTCGGGCGGCTGCTCCTGCTGAGGGGTCTTGCGGATCGGGGAGGCGCGAGCCTATACTCGATCCCGTAATCGAAGCGCTTCGACGAGGAGGTGATGATGGCGACGATCTCTGATGTCGCCGCCCGTGCGGGCGTCTCGATCTCCACGGTGTCCTACGTCCTCTCCGGCAAGCGCTCCATCTCCTCGGCGACTGCGGCGCGCGTCGAGAAGGCGATCGAGGAGCTCGGCTACCGCCCCAATGCCGGTGCTCAAATGCTCGCTTCGGCGAGCACGAAGATCATCGCCTTCTCCGCGCCGATGCACTCCGAGACTTATCCGATGTCTTTCATGGCTTTCGTCCTGTCGGTCGTCGGGGCCGCGCGGGCCCATGGCTACGACGTCATCCTCCTGACAGAATCGGGTGAGGATGCCGTTGAGGGCATTCGACGGGTGGTCGGCACGGATCTGGTCGATGGCATCGTGATGATGGACGTCGCCCTCGATGATCCGCGCGTTGACGTGATCCGTTCCCTCGACATCCCCGCCGTGGTCATCGGGCTCCCCAAGGATTCCCGGGATCTGGCCTGCGTGGACCTCGATTTCGGGGCGGCCGCCCGGCTGTGCGTCGATTCCCTGGCGGAGAAGGGGCATCGGGCCCTCGCTCTGATCGGTCATCCGACCGCCCTGTATGAGCGGGACATGGGCTTCGCCTGGCGTTTCCGTCGGGCCTTCCTCGACAGAACCGCCGAGCTGGGGCTTGACGCTGTCTTCGTCCCGACCGATGGGGAGGATCCGCTCGTCGGCGCCCTCGGGGAATTGCCCGGGCTCAGCGCGCTCGTCCTCGACTGCAATGAATACCAGGTCGAAGCGGTGCTCTCGAGCGCTCGATCCAGAGGGCTGCTGGCTGCGGACGCTCATCCGGAGGGTCTGTCGGTGCTGGTCGCTTGCGCCTCTTTCGATACGGATCGCTTCGCGATCCCCCTCGACGTCGTTCCCCTCGATGCGACGCAGTCGGGGACGAGGGCGGTCGACATGCTTCTCTCGCTCATGAGGGGAAGCGCTCCGCGAGTGGAGCTCTATTCCCCGGAGTATCGCGAGAGGGGGTCAGTGCGCCGGGCGCGGCCCGCGTTGAAGCGGGGCGCCCCCGATCAGGGGTGAGTTCCCAGGGCGTCGGGCGCGGGACGTCGCGGTTCCGCGTCGCGCCGTCCGCGGCACCTCCCCGTCCTTCGCCCGGATTCGGACTCGGGCGGCTCATCACATAATCGAAGCGCTTCGACAAAGAGGGTCGAAGGCGCGCGACGCTCCGGAGCATCCGGGGCGGACACCACACCGGATGGAGACACTTGTCATGAAGACGATGAAACGAGCGGCCGCGATCACGGCCGCCCTCGCGATGACGGCGGGGCTCGCAGCCTGCTCGCAGGGATCGGACGCCGGCGCGGCATCCGGCTCTGATCCGGCCCAGGGCGGAACCCTGACGATCTGGGACTACGAATCCGACGACTCCGCCATGGGCAAGGCCTGGGCGAAGGCCGTCGAGATCTTCAAAGAGGAGCACCCCGGCGTCGAAGTCAAGACCGAGGAGCAGACCTTCGAGCAGATCCAGAAGAACGCGAAGATCGTCCTCACCGGCGACAGTGTTCCCGACGTCATGGAATACAACAAGGGCAATGCGACCGCCGGCCAGCTCGCCTCCCAGGGCCTCGTCACCGACCTCAGTGATGTCGCCGCGGAGCGAGGCTGGGACAAGCTCCTGCCCGAATCGATCTCGGCGACCGCGCGCTACACCGAAGACGGCCTCATGGGATCGGGCTCCTGGTACGGAATCCCCAACTACGGCGAGTTCGTCTTCGTCTACTACAACAAGCAGATGTTCGCCGACGCGGGACTCTCAATCCCGACGACCCTCGATGAATTCGTCGCCGTGATGGACGCCTTCAAAGCCAAAGGCATCACGCCGCTCGCCGAAGCCGGAGCCGAGTACCCGATGGGCCAACTCTGGTACAACCTCGTCCTGTCCGGAGCCGATGACGAGTTCGTCCGGAACTACCAGTTCTTCGATGCCGACGTGGACTGGACCTCGGGCCCCATCGCCTCCGGGGCGCAGACCTTCAAGGAATGGGTCGATGCGGGATACGTCTCCGCAGAGTCCTCCGGCCTGACCGCCGAAGACATGGGAACGGGATTCATCGCCGGCAAGTACCCGATGATGGTCACCGGCTCCTGGTGGTTCGGCCGCCTCAAGAACGAGATGGGCGACGGCTTCGGCCAATTCCTCTTCCCCTCGAAGTACGCCCTCGGCTCCTCCGGCAACCTGTGGGTCGTCCCGGAGAACGCGAAGAACAAGGAACTCGCCTACGACTTCATCGACATCACCCTGCGTGACGAGGTGCAGCAGGTGCTCGGGGCGGAAGGCGGCCTCCCGGTCGTCGGCGGCTCCGACGCCATCAACGACGAGGCGACGAAGACCCTCACCGAGAACTTCCAGAAGCTCGCGGAGCAGAACGCCCTCGCCTACTACCCGGACTGGCCGGTCCCCGGTTTCTACGACCAGATCGTCTCCAACCTCCAGTCGCTGATGAGCGGCTCGAAGACCCCCGAGGGCGCCATGAAGGACCTCGGCGACCTCTACTCCGAGGGCAAGACGGAGCTCACGGGCGAGTGAGCGCACGCCGGGGGCGGCGGCCCGCCCGCCGCCCCCGGACCTTCGACCAGCTAGGAAGCGAAACGCAATGACGAGCACACACGCTCAGGCGGCCGGATCGGCACGCGAGCGCCACGGCACTCGCAGGCGAGGACGGCGGAGCAGCACCATCGGCTACTGGCCCTACCTCATTCCCGGGATGATCGGCTTCACCGTCATCATCCTCATCCCCTTCGCCCTCAACCTCTACTACTCCCTGACGAAGTGGAAGGGAGGCATGTCGAAGATGCGGTTCATCGGGTTGGAGAACTACGAGAACCTCCTTCACGACTCCGCCTTCTGGCTCTCCTTCACGAACTCGCTCTTCATGATCATCGCGATGGTCGTGATCCCGACCCTCATCGGCCTCCTCCTGGCCTCCGCCCTCTTCGACTACATCGGCAAGCACTTCACCTCCGGTGTCGCGAGCTTCCTCAGGGCCACCTACTACCTTCCTCAGATCCTCCCGATCTCCGTCGCGGGCATCGTCTGGAACTGGATCCTCAACGCCGAGAGTGGCGCACTGAACACGCTGCTCAGAGCCATAGGAGTCGCCCAACCGCCGAACTGGCTCGGTTCGACCTCGACCGCGCTCCCCTCGGTGATGCTCGTCCTCATCTGGATCCAGATCGGCTACCCGACCGTCATCTTCATGTCGGCCCTCGAACGCGTCGACCCGGAGCTCTACGAGGCGGCCGAACTCGACGGGGCCACCTGGTGGCAAAGATTCCGTGCGATCACGATCCCTCAGATCAAGCCGGAGACCTTCGTCATCGTCCTCACATGCACGGTCGCCGCACTCAAAGTATTCGCGCCGATCTACGTGCTCACACGAGGGGGCCCTGAATCATCCACCCTCGTGCCCTCGTACTACTCGTACCTCAACTTCTTCGACAAATCGAAGGTCGGCTACGGCGCCGCCATCGCCACCGTCCTCACGATCGTCATCATCATCGTCGCCGTCGCGATCCAAGTCCTCCAGAACCGTTCGGCGCGCCGGGAAGAAAGGGGCTTCTGAGATGGCCGCACAGCCGAAAGACCGTTTCCACAGGGGATGGCAGCGCTGGCTGATCCTCGCCCTGTGCGGAATCATCGCCCTCGCGATGATCGCCCCGATCCTCCTCATGCTCCTCAACGCCTTCAAATCCTCCGCGGACTACTCCAGCGGCGGCCCCCTCGCCCTTCCGACGAGCCTGTACACCGATGGGCTCGAGTACTTCTGGCAGCGCACGCAATTCCCCGTCAAGGTCTGGAACTCGGTGTGGACCTCCGCCCTCGTCGCCCTGATCGGAGTCGCGATCTCTCTGTTCAGCGCCTTCGCCATCGGAATCGGGCGAGTCAAGGGGAACACCGTCCTCATCGGAGTCTTCCTGCTGGCGAACATGCTCCCCCAGGAAGTGCTCGTCTACCCGCTGTTCACCATGGCGCGCATGGTCGGCCTCAACGACAACCTGTGGTCGATCGTCATCATCTTCGCCGTCATCCAATCGGCCTTCGGCACCTACCTCCTCTCCTCCGTCCTCGGGACCTTCCCCCGCGCCCTCCTCGAAGCGGCCCAACTCGACGGCGCCTCCCGGTGGAGGATCCTGCGCTCCGTCGTCTTCCCGAACGTGCGGCCGACGCTCGGCGTCCTCATGGTCTTCTTCTTCATCTGGACCTGGAACGAATTCTTCATCCCGATGGTGATGCTCACCTCGAACGCCAATCAGACCGTGCCGATCGCCCTCGCCTCCCTCCAGGGCGACCGCATGCTCGACGTCCCGACCCTCAACGCCGGGGCCCTCCTCTCCCTGATCCCGACATTCCTCTTCTTCCTCTTCTTCCAGCGGACACTCTCGCGCGGCATCACCGCCGGCGCCGTGAAGTGACCCGAAGCGACGCTTAGGAGCGCACGTGAAGTTCTCTGATGGTTTCTGGCTCGACCGCCGCGGATGGACCGTGGAACGGGCACGGCAGATGCGCGGCATCGAAGTCGACGCCGACGCGGCGCGCATCGGCCTGCTCGCCCCGGTCAAGGAGGTCCTCACCCGCGGGGACACGCTCAACACGGGCGCCTTCGACCTCTCGGTCGAAGCGGTCGCGGACGGCGTTCTCAAAGTCTGCGTGGAGCGCTGGAAGGGCAAGCGCGCGCAGCACCGCCCCGTGCGCATCGCCCTGCCGGAGGAATTCCCGCACAGCATCGACCAGGACGAGGAGGGGACGACCCTTTGCGCCGGGGATCTCGGCATTCAGGTGCCGACGGGCCCGGGCTGGGGCTTCGAGATCTCCTCGAAGGGGCGCGCTCTGACCTCCTGCCCCTCCCGGGGGATCGGACTCGCAGTCTCGCCCGAAGGGAAACGGCACATCTACGTGCAGCTCCAGATGCGCCCGGGTGAGCGCATCTACGGCATGGGCGAGCGCTTCGGCGCCTTCGTGAAGAACGGTCAGAGCGTCGACATCTGGAACGAGGACGGGGGCACCTCCTCGGAACAGGCGTACAAGAACATCCCCTTCTACATGTCAACCGCCGGATACGGCCTGCTCGTCCTCGATCACGGGGACGTCTCCTTCGAGGTCGGCTCCGAAGCGGTGTCCCGCATCCAGTTCTCCGTCTCCGGGGATCGGCTCGAATACCTCATCTTCGACGGTCCGACCCCGAAGGACGTCCTCCGCCGCTACACCGGCCTGACCGGGCGCCCCCCGAAGGTGCCGGCATGGTCGTACGGCACCTGGCTCACCACCTCGTTCACGACGAGCTACGACGAAAACACCGTCATGTCCTTCATCGACGGGATGGCCGAGCGCGGACTCCCGCTCTCCTGCTTCCACTTCGACACCTTCTGGATGCGCGAGTTCCACTGGTGCGACTTCGTCTGGGATCCGATCGCCTTCCCCGACCCGGCAGGCTTCCTCGCGCGACTCAAGGAGCGGGGCCTGCGCGTCTGCGTCTGGCTCAACCCCTACATCGCCCAGAAGTCCCGACTGTGGGACGAGGGCGCTGAAAAGGGCTACCTGCTGCGCACGAGCGACGGGGGGATCTGGCAGACCGACCTGTGGCAGGCGGGCATGTCCCTCGTCGACTTCACGAATCCCGAGGCCGTCGAATGGTTCAAGGACCAGCTCCGGGCCCTTGTCGCGATCGGCGTCGACGCCTTCAAAACCGACTTCGGGGAGCGGATCCCCGTCAGCGGCGTCGAATGGTTCGACGGCTCGGATCCCGTCAGGATGCACAACGCCTACACGGGCCTGTACAACAGGGCGGCATTCGAAGTCCTCGAAGAGGCTCACGGCCAGGGCGAAGCCGTTCTCTTCGCGCGCTCGGCGACGATCGGCGGGCAGACCATGCCCGTCCACTGGGGCGGCGACTGCGAATCGACCTTCCCCTCGATGGGAGAGACCCTGCGCGGGGGCCTCTCGCTGGCGATGAGCGGCTTCGGCTACTGGAGCCACGACATCGGCGGCTTCGAAGGGACGCCGGACCCCGCGGTGTTCAAGAGGTGGATCGCCTTCGGCTTCCTCGGTTCGCACTCGCGATTCCACGGCTCGAACTCGGTGCGCGTCCCCTGGGCCTTCGACGAGGAGGCCGTCGAGATCACCCGCGAGTTCGCGCACCTCAAGAACCGGCTCCTGCCCTACCTCGGGGCCGCCGCTCGCGAGGCCGTCGAGTCCGGGATCCCGATGATGCGGCCGATGGTCCTCGAGTTCCCCGAGGACCGCGCGGTCTACGACATCGACACCCAGTACATGCTCGGCCCCTCGCTGCTCGTCGCCCCGGTCTTCAGCACCACAGGCGAGGTCGAGGTCTATCTCCCGGCGGGGCGCTGGACCTCGCTGCTGAGCGGGGAGGTCGTCGAGGGCGGGCGCTGGATCCGCGAGGTCCATGACTTCCATTCCCTGCCGCTCTACCTGCGCGAGGACTCCGCCCTCGTCTGGGGGGCGGTCGAGGACCGTCCCGAGTACGACTGGGCGGAAGGCGCGACTGTGCGCCTGGTCGCGATCCGCGACGGCCACGACTCGACCCTGCTCGTGCCCGCCTCCGATGCCGGAGCGGGGGCCGAGGACGCGAGCTTCCGCATCGTCCGGGAGGGGAGCCGGATCACGGTGACGAGCGATTCGACACGGCCGTGGGCGGTCGAAGCCGACGGACGCCGAATCGCGGCCGAGGCCGGTACGCGGCGGCTTGAGGTCGCGCTCGAGGGGAATGACGCGGAATGAGCACTGACATGCGAAGAGACTTCCCCGCCGACTTCCTGTGGGGGACCGCGACCGCCGCCTACCAGATCGAAGGCGGCGTGAACGAGGGCGGGCGGGGTCCCTCCATCTGGGACGTCTACTCCCACACGCCCGGCCGCACCCTGGGAGGCGACACGGGCGACATCGCCTGCGACCACTACCACCGATGGGACTCCGACCTCGACGAACTCGAGCGCCTCGGCGTCGGCGCCTACAGGTTCTCCGTCTCATGGCCGAGGATCCTCCCCTCGGGACGCGGCGAGGTCAACGAAGAAGGACTCGCGTTCTACGAGCGGATCATCGACGGGCTCCGCGCTCGCGGCATCGCCCCGATCCTCACCCTCTACCACTGGGACCTGCCCCAGGCCCTGGAGGAGGAGGGCGGTTGGGCGTCGCGCTCAACCGCGTTCGCCTTCGCCGAGTACGCGCGGATCCTCGCCCGGCGATTCGCCGATCGCGTGCACGTGTGGACGACCCTCAACGAGCCCTGGTGCTCGGCCTACCTCGGATACGCCTCGGGCGTCCACGCCCCCGGGCGTCAGGATCCGGCCGCCGCCCTCGCCGCCGTCCATCATCTCAACCTCGCCCACGGTCTCGCCGCCCGCGCGATCCGGGAGGAGATCGGCCAGGAGGCGCGCGTCTCCGTCACCCTCAACCTCCATGTCGTGCGTGCGGCCGACCCCGCGTCGGCGGGGGACCGGCGCGCCGTCGAACAGATCGAGGCGCTCGCCAACGGGGCCTTCCTCGGGCCCATGCTCGATGGGGCGTATCCGGAGGTGCTGGTGTCGATGACGGCGCCGCATTGCGACTGGTCCTTCGTCCACGAGGGCGACCTCGAAGTGACCAGGGCGAGGATGGACGTCCTCGGAGTGAACTACTACAGCCCCGTCCTCGTCAGGGCGTGCGAGCCTGGCGCCGGCGCCTCCGGTGCGGACGGGCACGGGAATTCCGACGCGAGCCCGTGGATCGGGGCCGACGGAGTCGAGTTCCTCGCCCAGCCCGGGGTGCACACGGACATGGGGTGGCCGATCGATGCGAGCGGCCTGAGCGAACTGCTCATGTCACTGTCGCGGCGCTATCCGGGGTTGCCGCTCATGGTGACCGAGAACGGCGCGGCCTTCCCCGATCCTGAACGCGTCGATTCTCCGGACGGGCGCGTGCACGATGTGCAAAGGATCGCCTACCTGCACGATCATGTCGCGGCGGTGGCGGACGCACTCGACCAGGGCGCGGATGTCCGCGGCTACTTCGCCTGGTCGCTCATGGACAACTTCGAGTGGGCTTACGGCTACTCCAAGAGGTTCGGGATCCTCCACGTCGATTACGAGACTCTCGAACGGACGTGGAAGGACTCGGCGCACTGGTACTCGAGGCTCGCTCGCAGCGGGGTGCTGCCCGGAATCGACGCCGTGCGCTGAGTCCGGGCCGAGGGCGGGCAGCGTCCGTGTCTGCGCAGCTGTGCGCGGCGACGGACGAGCCGTATGGGCCTCTCCCGTCCTCGGACGGCGCGCTTGAGCGGCTGTGCTCCGCGAGTGAACAGCGGAGCTTCGCGCGTGAACGGGGGGAGCTTCGCGCGTGAATCCGGCCGCAAAGGCGGTGGGGGACTGCCGTTGCGCAGGACGGACCGGCTAGGCTGGACCGGATCAGTAGCGCCGGGAGGCGCTCGCGAGGAGAGGGACACACATGGCTGGAAACGACGGACGCCGCGGAGCGGTGCGCAAGCCCGGCTCGAAGAAGGGCGCGAAGGTCGGCACCGGCGGCCACTCGCGCCGCCGACTCGAGGGCAAGGGGCCGACGCCGAAGGCCGAGGACCGGACCTACCATCCCGCCCACAAGCGCAAGCTCGCCCGCGAGGCGAAGGAGGCCCAGGAGGCCGCGATCGCGAGGGCGAGGGCGAAGACCTCGATCAAGATCGCGCCCGGCCATGAGCTCATCGCGGGCCGCAACCCCGTCGCCGAAGCCGTTCGCGCCAATGTCCCCGTCGAGCGCGTGTTCGTCCTGGACAACATCAAGGACGACCGGGTCGAAGAGGTCATTCGGCTCGCCTCGACGATGGGTGCGCCCGTGTTCGAAGTGACGCGGCGCGATCTGGACGTCGCGACCGACGGCGCCGTCCACCAGGGCGTCGCCATCGAGGTCCGCGGATACGAGTACATGCACGTCGACGACCTCATCGCGGGGGCGCTTCAGCAGATCGGGACGCCGCTGCTCGTCGCGCTCGATCAGGTGACCGACCCGCACAACCTGGGTGCCGTTCTGCGGTCTTCAGGGGCTTTCGGGGTGGATGGTGTGATCATCCCGGAACGCCGTTCGGCGGGTGTGAACACGACCGCGTGGAAGGTGTCTGCGGGGGCGGCGGCGCGCGTGCCCGTGGCCCGGGCGACCAACCTCGTCCGTGCGCTCGAGGAGTGCAAGAAGGCCGGATTCTTCATCATCGGCCTCGACGGGGGAGGGGACGCCCCCCTGCGCGACCTGCCCCTGGCGACTTCGCCTTTGGTGGTCGTCACGGGTGCCGAGGGCGCGGGACTGTCGCGACTGGTGCGTGAGGCCTGCGATCAGATCGTCTCGATCCCGATCTCATCCGCTGTTGAATCCTTGAACGCGGCCGTCGCCACCGGCATCGCGCTGTACGAGGTGGCGTCGGTGCGGGCGAAGGGGGAGTAGGCGCTTTATTCGCCACCGAAGCGCTTTGTGACTGCTCGTGAGCCGAGTCTGAGGATGCAGGATGATTCCATGTGCAGTTGCGGAAATGTATGCATCGCTTCCTCTCCGTCATCCTTCCTTCTCAGAGTTCATGTTCATCTGAGACGTTGGCTCAGTCTGTGGATTCGGGGGAGGGCCAACGATCGTCCCAGCTGCTCATATTTGATTCCATTTGCATTCATCTGGATCTTGCTGGGGCAAACAATTGCATCTCATAGAATTGTCTCTGCAATCCCAAAATCGTCGACGCAAAGCGCGGAATTGAATATCATGTCTTCATGATATGATGATAAAAATCGCGTATTGATCAACATTAGCTGGGAATCAGTCACGGTTCCCCTTTGATATCATCCCTCCTGACCGCCTATGGCATCCTCCAGGCTGGGAATCAGTCACCGTTCCCCTTTGATATCATCCAAAGTACGTGATCCTCGCCGACGACCTCGCTGGGAATCAGTCACCGTTCCCCTTTGATATCATCATTCGGCAGCACTGCCGGACGAGGTAGGGCTGGGAATCAGTCACCGTTCCCCTTTGATATCATCTGCACCGCCGACACGGTGCATGGCAAACGCTGGGAATCAGTCACCGTTCCCCTTTGATATCATCGAGGTAGTCGTGGGTTTCGTCGGTATCGGCTGGGAATCAGTCACCGTTCCCCTTTGATATCATCGCGAGTCACACAGCTCAATCGAGCGGTGGCTGGGAATCAGTCACCG
>NZ_JBNOYB010000066.1:0-16049 GCF_050312375.1 Schaalia sp. | reverse complement strand
AAGTGCGGCCCCCGACCCCTCAGCATGAAGCCCCGAGCCGAATCAGCCCTCCGCCGAATCGGCCTGCTGAGCCGCGAAGCTCGCGGCGCCGACGATGCCGGCCGTGTTGAAGAGCTTCGCGGGCACCATCGGGGTCTTGAGGTCGAGGAGCGGCATGAACTTCTCGTGGTTCTTCGACACGCCGCCGCCGACGACGAAGAGGTCGGGGGAGAAGAGCATCTCGACGTGGCTGTAATAGCGCTGGAGGCGCTTCGCCCACTTCTTCCACGAAAGGTCCTGAAGGGTCTTCTGACCCGAGGAGGCCCGCTTCTCCGCATCGTAGCCATCGATCTCGAGGTGACCGAGCTCCGTGTTGGGAACGAGGACCCCGTTCATGATGACGGCCGAACCGATGCCCGTGCCCTGGGTCGTGAGGATGACGAGCCCGTCGACGCCCTTGGCGGCGCCGTAGGCGACCTCGGCGATGCCTGCGGCGTCGGCGTCGTTGAGGGGGACGACCCTGCGCCCGAGATGACGCTCCATGAGCTCATTGACGTTGATCCCCGCCCAGGACGGGTCGAGGTTCGCGATGAAGGGGACGACGCCGTGGATCACGGGGGCCGGGAAGGCGATGCCGACGGGGGTCTCAGGGCCGACTTCAAGCCGCTCGAGGAGCTGACGGCACACCTCGGCGACCGCGTCGGGGGTCGCGGGCTTGGGAGTTTCGATTCGGATCCTCTCGCCGACGAATTCTCCGGTCTCGAGGTCGACCAGCGCCGACTTCACTCCCGATCCGCCGATATCGATCCCGCATGCCACCTGTGCCATGAGCCCTCCAGGGAAGTTGTGCCTGTGCGTCGAAATGGTAGCGCAGTTCATGCCAGGGTCAGGATCTCCGCTCCCTCTTCGGTCACGACGATCGTGTGCTCGAACTGCGCGGTGCGCGAACGATCAGCGGTGACGACCGTCCACTCGTCATCCCACTGCTCCCAGTCGATCCCGCCGAGGGTGAGCATCGGCTCGATGGTGAAGACCATTCCCGGCTCCATGACGGTCGAATAGGCGGGAGCCGCGTCGTAGTGGGGGATGATGAGGCCCGAGTGGAAGGCCTCGCCGACCCCGTGCCCCGTGTAGTCGCGGACGACGCCGTATTCGAAGCGCTTGGCGTAGCGCTCGATGACGCGTCCGATGACGTTGATCTCGCGGCCCGGGCCGACGGCCTTGATCCCGCGCATCATCGCCTCCTTCGTCCGTTCGATGAGCAGACGGGACTCCTCGTCGATGTCGCCTACTCCGAACATCGCGCAGGTATCGCCGTGCACGCCGTCGACGTAGGCGGTGATGTCGACGTTGACGATGTCGCCGTCCTCGAGCGGCCGGTCGTCGGGGATGCCGTGGCAGATGACCTCGTTGATCGAGGTGCACAGGGACTTCGGGAATCCCATGTAGCCCAGGCACGAGGGGTAGGCGCCGCTGTCGATGAGGAACTCGTGGCCGATGCGGTCGAGCTCATCGGTCGTGACACCGGGAGCGACCGCGGCTCCCACGACTTCGAGCGCCCGGGCGGCGATCCTTCCGGCCCTGCGGATCCTCTCAACGGTCTCGGCGTCTTTGACATCGGAGGCCGTCACCACTTCGGGCCCAGAGTGGAACATGTACTCGGGTCGATCGATGTGCTCGGGGACGGTGCGCATCGGTGAAATGCGGCCGGGGCGAAGATCGCCCAGGGGGGCGCGGGCGGCGAGATCAGCGGCATGTGTCATGCGCCCAAGACTAGTCCGCTCCTTTTCGTCCTTCCTGGCTACGAGGGCGCGAGGGGTGGACGCGCCTGAGGCGGATTGCGGGAGGGGACTATCATGGCGGGGCGCGAACCGCGCGAATTCGACACCTGACGGAGGAAGCAGGATATGGCCCAGGACGCCCCTGACCTCAATCCCCTTGATGCGGGAGCCGTGGACGACCTCGTCGCCCGAGCCCTGGCGGATATCGATGCCGCCGAGGATCTCGAGGCCCTCAAGACCGTGAAGCTGTCGGTCTTGGGGGAGAAGGCGCCGCTGGTGATGGCCAATAGGACCATCGGATCCCTGGAGCCGAAGGACCGTGGAACGGCGGGGAAGAACCTCGGCGCCGCCCGCTCGCGCCTGTCGACCGCGCTCGCCGCCCGCGAGGAGGTCCTCGAGGCCGAGCACGAGGCCCGAGTCCTCGTCGAGGAGGCGGTGGACGTCACCGCCCGGGGCGCGCGATCCGTCGTCGGGGCCCGTCATCCGATCAACACGCTCATCGAGGAGATCGAGGACTTCTTCACCTCGATGGGCTGGGGGATCGTCGAAGGCCCCGAGATCGAGCATGAATGGTTCAACTTCGATTCCCTGAACTTCGACATCGACCACCCGGCCCGTCAGATGCAGGACACCCTGTACGTCGACGGCCGCTCGGTGGGCGCGCAGGATGCGCAGGAGGCGCGACTCGTCATGAGGACGCACACCTCCCCGGTCCAGGCCAGGGCCCTCCTCGAGCGCGGCGTCCCGCTCTACGTCGCCTGCCCGGGCAAGGTCTTCCGCGCCGACGCCCTCGACGCCACGCATACGCCCGTTTTCCACCAGGTCGAGGGCCTCGCGGTGGACAAGGGGCTGACGATGGCGGACCTCAAGGGCGTCCTCGACCATTTCGCGCGGGCGATGTTCGGGCCCGAGGCGAAGGCGCGCCTGCGCCCCTCCTTCTTCCCCTTCACCGAGCCGAGCGCCGAACTCGACATCTGGTTCCCCCAGAAGAAGGGCGGCGCCGGCTGGATCGAGGTGGGCGGCTGCGGCATGGTGAACCCCAATGTCTTGCGCGCAACGGGAATCGATCCGGAGGTCTACTCGGGATTCGCCTTCGGCATGGGCATCGAGCGCACGCTCATGCTGCGCCACGGAATCGCGGATATGCACGACATCGTCGAGGGCGATGTGCGCTTCTCCCAGCAGTTCGGACTCAACGGAAGGGGACACTGACATGCCAATGGTTCCGATCAGCTGGCTCGCCGATCACGTCGAGGTGCCCGCGGGCATGGACGCGGCCGGACTCGCGGCCGCCCTCGTGAAGGTCGGCCTCGAGGAGGAGACGATCCACCCGGCGAAGGTGACCGGCCCGCTCGTCGTGGGCAGGGTCCTCACCCGGGTCGAGGAGACCGCGTCGAACGGGAAGACCGTCAACTACTGCCGTGTCGACGTCGGCGAGTACAACGACGCCCCCGGAACGGGCAAGGAGCCCTCGGAGCTGCCCAGCCGCGGCATCATCTGCGGCGCTCACAACTTCGAGGCGGGCGACCTCGTGGTCGTCTCCCTGCCGGGCGCGGTCCTGCCCGGAGGTTTCGCGATCGCGGCGCGCAAGACCTACGGCCACATCTCCGACGGCATGATCTGCTCGGCCCGGGAGCTCGGCCTCGGTGAGGACCACGACGGGATCATCGTCCTGGACCGGGTCTACCCCGATCGAAAGATCCCCGAGCCCGGTTCGGATCTTCTCGGCTTCCTCGGTCTGGGCGAGCAGATCCTGGAGATCAACATCACCCCGGATCGCGGCTACTGCTTCTCCATGCGCGGCGTCGCCCGGGAGTTCTCCCACTCGACCGGTGCGGCCTTCACGGATCCGGGTCTGCCCGGGGTCCTCGTGAAGGACGTGCCCGAGGCGAATGCCGAGGGATTCCCCGTCGAGGTCGATGATGCCGCGCCGATCAAGGGCAGGCCCGGCGCCGACCGCTTCGTCACGCGCATCGTGCGCGGGATCGATCCCAAGGCCCCCACTCCGCGGTGGATGGTCGAGCGCCTCGAAGCCGCGGGCATGCGCTCGGTCTCGCTCGCCGTGGACGTGACGAACTACGTCATGCTCGACCTGGGCCAGCCGATGCACGCCTACGATCTGTCGGCCCTCGCCGCACCGATCGTCGTGCGCCGTGCGAAGGCGGGGGAGAGGCTGCGCACCCTCGATGAGGTCGAGCGCGACCTCGACCCCGAGGACCTGCTCATCACGGATTCGCCCGAGGGCCCCGGCTCGCGGATCATCGGTCTGGCCGGCGTGATGGGCGGCTTCTACTCGGAGGTGGAGGATTCGACGCGCGACGTGCTCCTGGAGGCGGCTCACTTCGACGCGGTCTCGATCGCGCGCACGGCGCGTCGGCACCGCCTGCCCTCGGAGGCCTCCAAGCGTTTCGAGCGCGGGACCGATCCGCGTCTGCCCGCGCTCGCGGCGCAGCGCGCGGTCGATCTCCTCGTCGAATACGCAGGGGGCTCGGCTGATCCGGCGGTCTTCGACTTCGACGCCGTTGCCGCTCCCGAGGCGATCGTCTTCGCCTACGAGGAGGCCGCGCGTCTCATCGGCGTGGAGTACTCGAAGGAGCGCGTGCGCGAGATCCTCGAAGAGATCGGTTGCGAGGTGGCCGAGGGCGCTTCGGGCGCATTCGAGGTCCTCGCTCCGAGCTGGCGCCCCGATCTCGTGGGCCCGGCGCATCTCGTCGAGGAGATCGCGCGCCTCGACGGTTACGACAAGATCCCCTCGACGCTTCCCGCGGTCCCGGCGGGTTCCGGTCTGAGCGCGGCTCAGAAGGCGCGCCGTCAGGTCGTCTCCCTGTTCGCCCAGGCGGGCCTCGTCGAGGTCCTGTCCTATCCCTTCGTTTCGGATTCCTTCGACAAGCAGGGGCTCCCTGCGGATTCGGCGCGTCGGGCAGCTGTGACGCTGCGCAATCCGCTGGCCGACGATGCGCCGGTGCTGCGCACCTCGATCCTCGACACCCTGCTCGAGACCGCGAGCCGGAATGCGGCGCGCGGGGCCGAGCGGGTCGCGATCTTCGAGACGGGGCTGGTCGCCCTTCCCGAGGGCACGCGTCCGATGGGGCTGCTGCCTGCTGAACGGCGTCCGAACGAAGAGGAGCTTGAGGCGCTGCGCGCCGCGACGCCTTCTCAGCCCCACCGCGTCGGCATCGTCCTGGCCGGTCGGGCCTCGGGTTCTGCGATCGTCGAGCAGCCGCGGGCCTGGGACTGGTCCGATGCCGTCGAGTTCGTTCACGCCGCCGCTTCGGTCCTGGGCGTGCGCGTGGAGACGACCCGCTGGTGGGACCCGCAGCCGATCGCGCTCAAGGGCCCTGCGATGCCCGCTCCGGAAACGGATCCGGCTCGGGTCGCGCCCTGGCACCCGGGGCGCGTCGCCCGGGTATTCGTCCGCCGGGGGCGCGAGCTCGTCGATATCGCCTTCGCGGGCGAATTGCACCCCAGGGTCTGCCGCGCCTTCGGTCTGCCTGCGCGTTCATGCGCGGCCGAGATCGACCTCGATGCGCTCATCGGAGCGATGGCGCCCCAGCCGATCCAGGTGAAGCCGGTCTCGACCTTCCCGCTGGCGAAGGAGGACATCGCCCTCGTCGTCGACGCCGCGATCCCGGTTTCGCGGGTGGAGCAGGTCGTGCGTCAGGGCGCGGGCCCTCTTCTCGAGGAGGTGTCGCTCTTCGATGTGTACGAGGGCCCGGGTCTGGGCGAGGGGGTGCGCTCCTTGGCCTTCGCGCTCAAGCTCCGGGCTCCTGATCGCACTCTCACCGCGAAGGAATCAGCTCAGGTCCGCGAGAACGTCGTGAAGAAGGCGGAGAAGATCCTCGGGGCGAAGCTGCGGTCCTGATCCGGATGGGCGAGGCGCCGCCGTCGCTCCTGTGGATCCCGCCTCAGTGGGACTTTGGGACACGACGGCGGCGCCTCAGCTCTGCCACACTGGGGCCATGCACATCCTCGTCACCGCCTCTTCCAAGCACGGTTCCACCGAAGCGGTCGCGAATGCGATCGCGTTGCGTCTGAGGGAGGCCGGGCATGCGGTTGACCGCCGCGCCCCCGAAGACGTCACGACCCTTGACGGTTTCGACGCGGTGGTGTGCGGTTCGGCGGTCTACATCCTCCAGTGGATGAAGGAGGCGCGCGAGTTCATCGAGCGCTTCTCCGCTGAGCTCTCGCAGATGCCGGTCTGGGCCTTCTCCGTGGGGATGAGCGGGGTTCCCAAGCACGCCCCGCAGGATCCGAGCCGCATCGGCCCGCTGTCGACGCACGTTCCGGGCACGCAGACCCGTTTCTTCGCGGGGCGCTACGACCCGGCGCTCCTCACTCTGCGCGAGCGCTCGGTCGCGCGCCTGGCCGGCGTCGTCGAGGGCGATTTCCGGGATTGGGACGCAGTCGACGCCTGGGCCGATTCGATCGCCGGGGAGCTCGCCGCTCGTTGAGCCCCCGTGTCCGGTGAACGGACACCGCTGGAAAAATATGCATGAACATGTATATTCATGCATATGAAGTTGAGAGCAGCGATCGTCGGCGCCTCCGGCTACGCGGGCGGTGAAGTCGCCCGTCTCCTCGCCGCGCACCCGAACATCGAAGTCGCAACGGTGACCGCGGCGAGCTCGGCGGGAAGAAGACTCGGCGAATTCCACCCGCACATCGGCCCCCTCGCCGATCGGATCATCCGAGAGACGAGCATCGCCAGCCTCGCAGGGCACGACCTCATCGTCCTGGCCCTTCCCCACGGGCACTCCGGCGCTCTCGCCGCCCGGCTCGAAGAAGCGGGGGAGAAGGCCCTCATCCTCGACTGCGCGGCCGACCATCGGCTCACCGACCCGGCGGCCTGGGCCTCCTACTACGGCTCGGACTTCTCCCCGGCCTGGACCTACGGCATGCCCGAGCTGCTCCACGAGGGCGAGTCGCGCGCCGCGGCCCAACGCGCCCTCCTCTCAGAATCGACGCGGATCGCCGTGCCGGGCTGCAACGTGACCGCAGTGACGCTGGCGCTCCAGCCGGCCGTCCACGCCGGACTCGTCGACGCCTCCCGCATCGTCGCGACCCTCGCCGTCGGCTACTCCGGTGCGGGCAAGTCCCTCAAAACCCACCTTCTCGCCTCTGAGGCCCTGGGCAACATGGCCCCTTATGCGGTCGGAGGAACGCACCGCCACATCCCGGAGATCATCCAGAACCTGGCCGTGTGCGGAGCAGACCCCTCCGCCACGGGCCTCACCCTCACCCCCGTCCTCGTTCCCGCCTCCCGCGGAATCCTCGCGACCGTCGTCGCGCCCCTGGCCCCCGGCGTCGGAAACGACGGCGTGGCGAGCGCCTACGGCGTCTACGACGATGAAGCCCTCATCTCGGTCATGCCGCACGGAGCATGGCCGACCACGGCTCCCGTGACCGGCACCGGCCTCGCCCGGGTCAGCGCCGTCATCGACGAACGGGCGGGAAGCCTCGTCGCCATCGCGGCCATCGACAACCTCGGCAAGGGGACCGCCGCTGCGGCGGTCCAAAGCGCCAACATCGCCCTCGGCCTCGACGAGTACGCGGGCGTCCCGATGATCGGAGTAGCACCATGAGCCAGACGCCGACCGGTGTCACAGCACCCCGAGGATTCGCCGCGGCGGGAATCGCCGCCGGGATCAAGTCAACCGCCGGATCGAAGGACCTCGCCCTGGTCGTGAACAGGGGCCCGGCATTCGCCTCCGCCGGAGTCTTCACCTCGAATCGCGTGGTCGCCGCGCCCGTGACCCTGACCCGCGCCCACCTCGCGAAGACCAGCCTCAAGGCCGTGATCCTCAACTCCGGAGGAGCGAACGCCTGCACCGGCGGGCCCGGCCTCGCCGATGCCGAGGCGACCGCCGCGAAAGTCTCCGCCCTGCTCGGCTGCCAGCCCGATGAAGTCGGCGTCTGCTCGACGGGCATGATCGGCGTCCGCCTCCCGATGGACGCCCTCATGAACGGCGCAGAGGCGGCCGCGGCCGCCCTCGCGAACACCCCCGGGGCCGGAGCCGACGCCGCCGAGGCGATCCGGACGACCGACACCGTCTCCAAGACTCACGTCTCGATGCACGGCGGGGGATGGACGATCGGCGCAATGGCGAAGGGCGCGGGCATGCTCGCGCCGGGCCTGGCCACGATGCTTAGCGTGCTCACCACCGACGCCCTCGTCGACGACGCGACCGCCCGGCGCGCCCTCGAAGAGGCCGTGCGCACCACTTTCAACCGGACCGACTCCGACGGATGCATGTCGACCAACGACTCGGTGATCCTCCTCGCCTCGGGGGCATCGGGCATCGCGCCCGAGGAGGCCGAGTTCACCGAAGCGCTCCGGAGCGCCTGCTCCGACCTCGCCCGCCAGCTCATCGCCGACGCTGAAGGCGCCAGTCACGACATCGAGATCCGCGTCGTCGGGGCCTCGAGCGAAGAGGCCGGCGAAGCCGTCGCCCGCGCGGTCTCGCGCTCCAACCTCTTCAAGACGGCGGTCTTCGGCAACGATCCGAACTGGGGCCGGGTCCTGTCCGAAGTCGGCACCGTCCCCGAAAGCCTCGCCCCCTACGACCCGGACGAGGTCGACGTCTCGATCAACGGCGTCATGGTGTGCCGCGGGGGAGGCGTCGGCGAGGACCGCGCCCTCGTCGACATGACGCCCCGCGAGGTCCACGTCCTCATCGACCTCAAGGCCGGAGCCGAGGAAGTCGTCGTGTGGACGAACGACCTCACCCACGATTACGTCCACGAGAACAGCGCGTACTCGTCATGAACCGCCCGACGACCTGGAACGAGCGCTATACGGCCTCGGTCATGAACACCTTCGGGGCCCCCGCCCTCGTCCTCGCCGAGGGCGAAGGCGCCCGCGTCCGCGACATCGAGGGAAGGGAGTACCTCGATCTCCTCGGCGGCATCGCCGTCAACGTCATCGGCCAGGCGCATCCGCTGGTCGCGCAGGCGATCGCGACGCAGGCCCAGACCCTGGGGCACGTGTCGAACTTCTTCGCGACCCCGCCGCAGATCGGGCTCGCCGAGAAGCTCCTCGACATCGTCGAACCGGGAGGCGCGCCCGAGGGATCCCGCGTCTTCCTCGCGAATTCGGGCACCGAGGCGAACGAGGCCGCCCTCAAGATCGTCAAAGCCCACGGCCTGGCGATCTCACCGGCGAAGACGCGGCTCCTCGCCCTTGAGCACGCCTTCCACGGGCGCACTCTCGGGGCGCTCTCCCTCACCTGGAAGGAGGCCTACCGCGCGCCCTTCGCCCCGCTCATCCCCGGGGTCGAGTTCATCCCCGTCAACGACATCGCCGCCCTCGAAGAGGCGATGGACGAGGACGTGGCCGGGATCTTCATCGAGCCGATCCAGGGCGAGGCGGGCGTTCTCCCGGTCGAAACGGCCTACCTTCAGGCCGTTCGCGAACTCACGGCATCGCATGGCGCGCTCATGGTCATCGACGAGGTCCAGACCGGCGTCGGGCGGACCGGCGAGTGGATGGGGCATCACGCTTCAGGGGTCGTCCCCGACGTCGTCACCCTGGCGAAGGGCCTGGGAGGAGGCATGCCGATCGGCGCATGCATCGCCCTCGGCGCCGCCGCGGGGGTCCTGGGACCCGGAATGCACGGGACGACCTTCGGGGGGAATCCGATCTGCGCGGCCGCCGCCCTCGCCGTCCTCAAGGTCATCGAAGACGAGGGGCTCCTCGCCAAGGTGATGCGCACCTCCGAGCAGTGGCGCTCCGAACTGGCCCGGATCGAAGGCGTCCGCGAGGTCCGGGGCCGCGGCTACCTCATCGGGATCGATTTCGACGCGCGGATCGCGGCGGGCGTCGTGGCGGCCGGACGAGAGGCCGGTTTCATCCTCAACGCGACCGGCCCCTCCACCCTGCGCCTGGCACCGCCCCTCATCCTCACCGCCGACGACGCCCGCTCCTTCACCCGGGCACTGCCCTCGCTCATCGCCGCAGCACAGGAGATGCAATGACACTCAGCCCGATTCCGCAGACCCCCACGGCCAGGAGGGAGACGATCCGCTCCCTCCTCGCCCAGGAGCAGATCGGTTCGCAGAAGGACCTGCGCGAGCGCCTTTCAGAACTCGGCGTCGAGGTCACGCAGGCGACCCTGTCGCGCGACCTCGTCGACATGCGGGCCACGAAGATCCGCACGGCCGACGGCGCGCGCGTCTACTCGGTGCCCGATATCGACGGCGGATCCACGCACGAGGCCGAGGCCGGTTACCTACGCCTGCAGAAATGGTGCCAGACGCTCCTCGTCAGCTCCGTCCTCGTCGAGAACCAACTCGTCCTGCGCACGACGGTCGGGGCCGCCAACCTCCTCGGCTCGGCGATCGACGCAGTGCGCTTCGATGAAGTCGCGGGCACGATCGCGGGCGATGACACGATCCTCGTCATCTGCAGGAGCGCCGAGGACGCGCAGACCGCCCAGCGCTTCCTCATGGAACTCGCGGAGCCCTCAACGGCTCCGGACATCGACTGAACCGGCGCCGTCCGGCAAGAAGGGAACAAAGGATACACATGACTACGCACAATGATCGTGTCGTTCTCGCCTACTCGGGCGGCCTCGACACCTCGGTCGCCATCGGCTGGATCCAGGAGCAGACCGGGCGCGAGGTCGTCACGGTCGCCGTCGACGTGGGTCAGGGCGGGGAGGACCTCGAAGTCATCCGCCAGCGCGCCCTCGACTGCGGCGCCGTCGAGGCCTACGTGGCCGACGCCCGCGACGAGTTCGCCGACGAGTACTGCATGCCCGCGCTCAAGGCGAACGCCCTGTACGAGGGCAAGTACCCGCTGGTATCCGCCCTGTCGCGACCGGTCATCGCCAAGCACCTCGTGCGCGCGGCGCGCGAGTTCGGCGCGACGACCGTGGCCCACGGCTGCACCGGCAAGGGCAACGATCAGGTCCGCTTCGAGGTCGCCATCACCTCGATGGCCCCCGATATGGACTGCATCTCGCCCGTCCGCGACCTCGCCCTGACCCGTGACGTGGCGATCGACTACGCGGAGAAGCACCATCTGCCGATCGAGACCACGAAGCACAACCCCTTCTCGATCGACCAGAACGTCTGGGGCCGCGCCATCGAGACGGGCTTCCTCGAGGACCTGTGGAACGCGCCGACCAAGGACGTGTACGTCTACACCGATGACCCGACCTACCCGCCGCTCCCCGATGAGGTCGTCATCACCTTCGAGAAGGGCATCCCGGTCGCGATCGACGGCCGCGCCGTCACCCCGCTCGAAGCCATCCAGGAGCTCAATCGCCGGGCCGGCGCACAGGGCATCGGCCGCATCGACATGGTCGAGGACCGGCTCGTGGGCATCAAATCCCGCGAGATCTACGAGGCCCCCGGCGCCGTCGCCCTCATCGAAGCCCACCAGGCCCTCGAATCGGTCACGCTCGAACGCATGCAGCGCCGCTACAAGCGCGGCATCGAGCAGATCTGGGGCGAACTCGTCTACGAGGCCCAGTGGTACTCGCCCCTCAAACGCTCCCTCGACGCCTTCATCGAAGACACTCAGGAGTACGTCTCCGGCGACATCCGCATGGTCCTCCACGGAGGGCGTGCGACGGTGAACGGCCGCAGGTCCGAGGCCTCGCTCTACGATTTCAACCTCGCGACCTACGAGACCGGAGACACCTTCGACCAGTCCTCCTCGCGCGGATTCATCGACATCTACGGCCTCCAGTCCAAGCTCGCGGCCGCTCGTGATGTGCGTCTCGGCAAAGGCACCGGCTACTGAGCCGATCGATCGGAAAGCCGACCGGGGCGGGAACGATCCTTCGTTTCCGCCCCGGGATGCGCCGCCCTCGTGATTCCCCGAGGGCCGGGGCGCGGCTATCCTCGACAGGGTGAATGACATGACGACCAAGCGGAAGAGTCCGCGCGCGCGCATTTCGTCGCTGATGAACGACGCGCGGACCTTCGATCTGCTCGCCATCTGCCTCCTCTTCTTCGGCTTCGCAGGACAGGGGATTCGCAACATCGTCGGCTTCAACGGCTCCGGCGCGGTCATGGTCGTTCTCTTCGTCCCCTTCGTCAGGGCCTTCATCGCATCCGGCGCCTCGATCCTCAAACGACCCCAGCCGGTCGCCACGCTGCTCTACGTGCTCGTGTGCGCGCTTTCAACGGCGTGGTCCGTGTACCCGATCCGCACGGCGACGGCCGCCCTCGTCACCATGGGAATCACCGCGACCGGTCTCATGATCGCCGCCGCCCGGCCGCTCGACCGCTTCATCGACCTGCTCATCCGGAGCTTCCAGTCGGTCCTCGTGATCTCCTACGCCTTCGAACTCTTCGTCTCACTCATCTGGAGGAGCGAGTTCGCCCCGATCCCGATGCTCATGGACGCTAAGATCCCGAAGCTCTACTACTGGTCGAACAACGCGCTGTTCCACGGCGGGCCGATTCAGGGTTTCATGGGCAATCGCAACCCCCTGGCCTTCGTCGCCCTCCTGCTGATCATCACCCTCGCCGTCCGCTGGGCCGCTACGCGCCGGCGCACGGCCTCGACGCTCCTCTGGATCGGCCTGTCGATCCTGACCCTCGGCCTCACACGATCCGGAACCGTCACGGTCGCCCTCGTCGTCTGCGTAATCGCAGGTCTCGCATTCATCCTCGTCGCAGGCGTGCCCGAACGGGCCAGGCCGGGGGTGGTCTTCTCACTCGTCGGTCTCGCGATGGTCGCCACCGCATTCGCGGTCGCAGCGCACGAGCACGTCACTTCGCTCCTCGGGAAGTCCCCCGACCTCACGGGCCGGGCGGACATCTGGCGCGCGCTCATCCCCATGTGGTGGGAGCGCCCGATCCTCGGGTGGGGATGGACGATCGGGTATCCGACGGAGCTGCCGGTCTTCGCCCACTTCATTCCGCGTGAAGACGGCAGCCCGACGACTCAGGCGCACAACGCCTATATCGAGGCGCTTTTCCTGACGGGCGTTCTCGGCGCAGCGCTCGTGACCCTCGCGGTCCTCACGCTCCTCATCGGCACCTGTCTGCACGCGGTGCAGAGAATCGACACGGATCGCCTTCGCGTGGCGCCCGCGATCCTCACGGTCGCCCTCGTCGTCCAGTCGACCGTCGAATCGCGTCTCCTCTACGAGGGCAACTGGATGCTCTTCGTCGTCCTGGCCGCCTACCTCGCGGTCGACCGGCCCTTCCACGAGCACTGGGCGAAACGGCGCCTCCGTTCCGAGCAGCGGTCGCCCGCCGACTTCGACACCCTGAGAAAGGCATGATCGTTCCATGACTCCGACTTCCTCGAACACTCCCGGTGAAGCGCCCATGAGTCTGTGGGGAGGCCGTTTCTCCGGTGCGCCCGATCAGGCGCTCGCCGCGCTGTCGGTCTCGACCCACTTCGATTTCCGCCTCGCGCACGTCGACATCGCGGGTTCGCACGCCCACGCCGATGCGCTTCACGCGGCGGGACTGCTCAGCGACGACGAAGCCGCTCGCATGCACGAGGCCCTTTCGGCGCTCGACGCGGATGTCGCCTCCGGCGCCTTCACGCCCTCCGCCGAGGACGAGGACGTGCACACCGCTTTGGAACGCGGCCTCATCGAACGCGCCGGCGCCCCCCTCGGAGGCAAGCTCCGCGCCGGACGCTCCCGCAACGACCAGATCGCCACCCTCATCCGCATGTACCTGCGCGATGAGGCGCGCCGCACGGCCTCCCTCGTCCTCGACCTCGTGGACGCCCTCGTCGATCAAGCCGAAGCCGCGGGCGACGCCGTGATGCCCGGGCGCACGCACCTTCAGCACGCCCAGCCCGTCCTCGTCGCCCACCATCTCCTCGCCCACGCCTGGCCGCTCATCCGCGACGTCGAGCGCTTCATGGACTGGGACCGGCGGGCGGCGATCTCCCCCTACGGATCCGGGGCGCTGGCGGGCAACACCCTCGGCATGGACCCGCAGGCCATCGCCCGCGCACTCGGCTTCGCCGATTCCGTCGACAATTCCATCGACGGGACGGCCTCGCGCGACATCGTCGCCGAAGCCGCTTTCATCCTCGCGATGATCGGCGTCGACATCTCCCGCCTGTGCGAGGAGATCGTCATCTGGAACACGAAGGAATTCGACTACGTCACCCTCGATGACGCCTTCTCGACTGGCTCGTCGATCATGCCGCAGAAGAAGAACCCCGACGTCGCCGAACTCGGGCGCGGCAAGGCGGGGCGCCTCATCGGCGACCTCATGTCCCTGCTCACGGTTCTCAAGGGAATCCCGCTCGCCTACGACCGGGATCTTCAAGAGGACAAGGAGCCCGTCTTCGACCAGCTCGACACCCTGTCCATCCTCCTTCCTGCGGTGTCCGGGATGGTGTCGACCATGCGCCTCAACCTCCGGCGCATGGCCGAACTGGCGCCGCAGGGATTCTCCCTGGCGACCGACATCGCGGAATGGCTCGTGCGCAAGGGCGTGCCCTTCCGAGAGGCGCACGAGTTGTCCGGCGCATGCGTGCGCATCGCCGAGTCGCGCGGGGTCGAGCTCGCCGACCTCAGCGACGAGGAGCTCGCATCGGTGTCTGAGGAGCTCACTCCGGCGGTCCGCGAGGTCCTCACCGTCTCCGGATCGGTCGGGGCCCGCTTGGGCAAGGGGGGCACCGCGCCTTCGCGGGTCGCAGAGCAGCTGCTTGCGATCAAGGCGCGCTCCGAGGCCGCGCGAGGCTTCGCCGACTCGCGCACCCGATAGACTGTCCGCGGTTTTGGGATCGCCGCATCAACGAAAGGAAGTTCCGTGACCGACATCCTGGATGAGCTCCAGTGGAGGGGCCTCATCGCCCAGCACACCGACATCGATGCCCTTCGCGAGCATCTCTCGGCGGGACCGGTCACCTTCTATTGCGGCTTCGATCCGACGGCGCCCTCCCTCCATCATGGGCATCTCGTGCAGATCATCCTCATGCGCCACTTGCAGCTCGCCGGTCATAGGCCGCTCGCGCTCGTCGGCGGGGCGACCGGTCAGATCGGTGATCCGCGTCAGTCGGGCGAGCGCCAGCTCCAGCCGAGAGAGGTCGTGGCCGGCTGGTCGGATCGGCTCCGTGATCAGATCGCGCGCTTCCTCGATTTCGAAGGACCGGCGGCGGCGACGATGGTGAACAACCTCGACTGGACGGCCGAGCTCAGCGCCATCGATCTCCTGCGGGGCATCGGCAAGTACTTCCGAGTGGGCACGATGCTCAACAAGGACATCGTCGCCCGCCGTCTCGCATCCGATGAGGGCATCTCCTACACGGAGTTCTCTTACCAGATCCTCCAGGCGAACGACTTCCTCGAGCTTCACCGTCGCTACGGGGCGACCCTGGAGACGGGCGGCAACGATCAGTGGGGCAACATGATCGGCGGAGTGGACCTCATCCGCAAGGTCGAGGGCGCCTCCTCCCACGTGTTGACGACGCCGATCATCACGAAGTCCGACGGCACGAAGTTCGGCAAGTCCGAGGGCGGGGCGATCTGGCTCGATCCGGAGATGATGAGCCCCTACGCCTTCTACCAGTTCTGGCTCCGGGTCGAGGACGCCGATGTCGTGCGCTTCCTCAAGATCTTCACCTTCCTCGACCGCAGCCGGATCGAAGAGCTCGAGGCGGAGGTCGCTGAGCGTCCTCATGCGCGGGTCGCTCAGAAGGCGCTGGCGGCCGAGATGACGCGGCTGGTTCACGGTGAGGCCGAATTCGAGCGCGTTCTCGCCGCGACCGACGCCCTGTGGGGAGGCGGTGATCTCACCGCCATCGACGAGAAGACGCTGGCTGCTGCGACCTCGGATCTTCCGCGCGCCTCCTTGTGCCTGGGCGAGGCCACGATCGTCGACGCCCTGGTGGAGACGGGCCTCGAGAAGGGGCGCGGCGCGGCCCGTCGCACCGTCGCCTCGGGCGGCGCCTACCTGAACAATGCGAAGGTGGAGGATGAGGACGCCCCCTTCACCGAGTCCGACCTTCTCGCCGGTTCGGTGGTGCTGATCCGCAAGGGCAGGCGCAATCTCGCCGTCGTCGAACTCGCCTAGTGTGGCGCCCTTCACGGTCGTCTGATTTGACGGTGGGTGCGTTGCCTGGGTAATGTTTTCTCCGTTGCGCCTGAGGGTGCGGGTCTTCTGAGACTCGACCGAGTATGGCGTCGGCCTCTTCTCGCATGGATCGTTTTGGTTTGTTGTGGGTGTGTGGGTGTTGTTTGTGAACTCGATAGTGTGTTTGTTGTTTATGCCTGTTTTTTGTTTTTGAGTTGTTTTTGGTTGGGATTGCTTGCTGTGTGGCTGCTGCTGCTTGTTGGTGGTGGTGGTTGTGTGGTGGGT
>NZ_JBNOYB010000065.1:0-12869 GCF_050312375.1 Schaalia sp. | reverse complement strand
TTGTGGAGAGAGCTTTTGGCATTGGGCCCTCGGCGCTGACGGAGGCCATGGGCATGCTCAACCACCATTTCGCAGCAGCCGCCTGATCGGCGCAGAGCGACAGCCTACCTCTGACTGCCGCCAATCTTTGCAACAGAGCCTGCATGAACATTCTCGTGCTGGTAACAGCAAACGCCATCTGGTCGGTGAGTTGAGCACGAGTAACACCCCTACCCAGATTAACCGCGAGTTCGGAGACGATACGGACCTCACCGTCATCGGTGATGTGGGAAATAATCTTCGGCGCAACCGTGTTTTGATGCCATGACTCGATGAACGAGCTGATTTCTTCACTGTTGTTCGCTGAAAAGTGCCGGACGGGGAAGCCGTAGATACACAGGATATGTTCGTGTTCGCCGTCGAGGATGAATTTGAAGTGGGTATCGTCAAGATAAGCTCTGACATCACCGCTGTCATCAACAAAGCAGGTAATGCCGTCAGATTGTAGTTGCTGCGCTATCAGCTCGCGGGTGATTGGCAGTAATTCTTGATCCAGATTAGAGTCTTCACTCAATGTGCAAACCTACAATCAAACAAGCTTTCCAGTGGCAAAACCCAAATAGGGAGCTTCGTTGTAAGGTGAACCAACTATTACACGAAGAAGCACCCTGCGAGTAATTGTATTACTTACAGGGTGCTAATGGTGGAGCTAGGGGGATTCGAACCCCCGACCTTCTCATTGCGAACGAGACGCGCTACCAACTGCGCCATAGCCCCAAGTGCCCGACCAGCATAACACCCTCGGACGGGCGCATGAAAATCGAGGTCGGGCGACCTTCGTCACTGCGCCCGGCGCGCCTCCAAGACCGCGTCCAGGTCGAAGGCGAAACCGGCGTCCGAGGCGACGTCGGCGGTGGAGCGCGCGGCCTTCATCTCAGAGACCGCCAAGGGGCGCGCGGGGACCAGCGCGTCGACTCTCGGGATGCCGCGCAGGTCGGTGTCGGAGTGGACGACCCGGCCCGCGACGCGCCCGCGCATCGCGTAGGTCGGGGCGGGCACCGAGGCGACGGACCAGGTGCGGCGCTCGACGGAGGCGGAAGCGGCGAGCGGGTCCTCAGCGTCTTCGGCTCCGGCGACCACAACGGGTTCTTCGGCTCGCGGGGCCTCATCGCCGAGGGCGGGGGTCTCGAGCGGAGCCGGGCCCTCGGCCGGGGCTTCTGCCGCAGACCCGGCGCCGGCGGCATCGGAGGAGTCGCGATCGGAGTGACGGGGGCGGCGCGCAGGAGCCCTGCCCGCGTGTTCGCGGAGCTCGGCGAGGAGCTCGAGCTCGGCCGCATCGGCCTTGTGGGAGCGCACGGCGGCGAGGCGCGAAGCCGTCAGGGCGAGGGCGAGAAGGACTCCGGGGATCAGGGTCCAGAACCAGGCCAGGGCCGTCAGCGCCGCGACGATCCCCACGACGGCGGTCGCCAGGGCGAGGATCGCGGACATGAGCAGTCGCCTGCGGCCGGCCGCGGCCTCGACGGAAAGCCTCGCAGCTCGCCGGGCGCGGAGGCGGGCGATCTCATGGACGGATTCGACGGCGCGACGCTCGACGCGAACCTCGCGATGATTGAGCGATTGATCCGCCATGTCGCCTCCAGTCGCCTCGGGATGGACTCTGCGTACTGCGAGAAGGGCCCCCGAAGACCTCTCGCATTCCGATCTTCGTGCACAGGTGTCGTCCAGGAGGCGCAGGCGCTGCGAATAGCGGTCGCCCTCGCGCGTCTCCATCATCGCGGTCCTGCGTGCGACGAGCAGCGGGATGGTTCCGAACAGCGTGAACGCTGCCGCGATGATGACGATGCCTCCGAAGTCCACGGTCCCACGCTATGCGTTCGCGCAGGCATTGCGCGCGCGGCCCGCGGCGCGTGTTGAATATCGCGAAAGCACTCCCCACCACATGTTTCACATTCGCCACAGCTGCCCCATGCGCCCCAATTCGGGGCTGTCCCCGCTAACGGGCGATCAGCCCCCGGACCCCTCGAGTCGGGCGAGGACCCCGCCTTCGGGCAAGGACTCCGCATCGACCGAGAAGACGACATGATCCGCCCACGCGCCCGCGATGTGCATGAAACGAGGACGGATCCCCTCGCGATGAAGCCCGAGCCTGCGGCACACTCCGAGCGAAGGGGCGTTCTGCGGACGAACCGCCACCTCCAGTCGATGCAGCCCGAGCTCCCCGATCACGAGATCGACGACGAGCGCCGCGCACAAAGACCCCAGACCACGACCCGCCCAGCTCTCGGCCAGCCAATACCCCAGCATTCCCTGCGACATCGCGCCGCGCACCACATTGGACACCGTGAACTGACCCGCCACGGCCTCATCCACCCGGACCGCCATCACCAGGGCGCGTCCACCGCGCTGATCCCGATCCGTCGAGCGCGCATACTGCCAGACATCGGGAAGCGCCTCGCCCGAACCGGTGGGCAAGGTCGCCTCCCACGGCGCCAGGAAATCCGCGTTCTCACGCCGCAGCGCGTCCAGGACCAGGTGATCCCTCCCCCATGCCGGACTCAGAGTCACGCATCGAGGACGCGCCCGGGCTTCGGCGCTCCCCGCGGGGAGGACGCGCGCCCCGCCCTCGGCGCTCGAAGGAGGCACAGAAGCCGCGACGGCGCGCATGAGGCCGCGCCCCACCGGATCGCGCACCTCGAGAAGGAGATCGGGCAAACGCCTCCCCCAGACCCTCGCGAAGGGACGGACGAGCGGCAGTGCGGCGCTCACGTCACTCCAGCACCAGGCACTGCAGCATGTCGCCGGCCTTCACATTCGTCGTCGCCTCGGGCACGATCGCCAGCGCGTTCGACTCCGCGAGCGCCGAGAGGAGCAAAGAGGCCGGGGCGCCCATCACCTTCGCCTGATAACCCGACTTCGGCTCACCCACCAGACGAACCCGGACGAATTCACGGCGCCCCCTGGGCGAATACCACGACCGGTCCACGGCGGCGCGCACCGAGGGGCGCGTCAGCTGCACCCACCCCTGCATATGCCGCAGAGCCGGCCGCACGAAGACCTCGAAGCACACCTGGGCCGAGACCGGATCGCCCGGGAGGCAGAAGATCGGCGTCCCGCCCTCGCCCGAAGCGTCCCCGCCCACCGTGCCGACGCCGAGGATGTGCCCCGGCCAAGCGGCCACATTGTCGAAACGGACCGTGCCGAGCACCGAAAGGACCTCGCGGACCGTATCGCCCGAACCGTAGGAGATGCCGCCGGTCGTCAAGATGAGATCCGCGCGGACGAGCTGATCCTCGATGGTCTCGCGCAGGACCGAACGCTCATCGGGCACCGCGGCGACGCGGAAGGTCTGCGCGCCCGCATCCGAGATCGCCGTCGACAGGGCGTGACCGTTCGCGTCGAAAACCGTGCCCGGGCGGGCCTGGCGGCCCGGCTCCACGATCTCGTCGCCGATGGAGAGGATCACGACGCGCGGCCGGGGGTGCACGAGCACCCGCGAGCGCCCGACCCCTGCCAGAAGCGCGACCTGACGGGCCCCCACACGCGTCCCCTTGCGGAGAACGACCTCGCCCTCGGCGACGTCCTCCGCACGACGGCGGATGTTCTCCCCCACCGCGGGCTGCGTCTTCGCGTTCACCCGCGCCACACCGCGATCCGTGAAATCCAAAGCAAGGACGCAATCCGCGCCCGCCGGCATCGGCGCACCCGAGGCGATGCGGATCGCCGTCCCGGGGACCAGGGCCGCAGGGTTCACATCGCCGGCGCGGATCTCCTCAGTGACCGCCAGCTCGACGAGGGCGTCCGGGCGCGCGCCGGCCAGGTCCTCGGAGCGGACCGCATAGCCGTCGCAAGCCGCCAAGTCGGCGATCGGCAAGTCGAAGGGCGCCTCGACATCCTCGGCGAGGACGCAGGACACGGCGTCCGCCAACTGCACGTCCAAGGGCGGCTGCTGCGATACCGCCGCCAAGCAATCCTGGTAGAACTCCGCAACCGTCCGCATCAGACCTCTCCCCCTGCACTGCGAAGGAACCCGCCCACTCGCGGTCCCGCCCGCTCATCGTCGAGGACCGCCGCGCGCGACGCCCCCGCACGGAGCGCATGCGCAGACCGGCCCTTCCTATCTGCCATGATGACCACAGTAGCGACTGAAGGCGGGAAAACGCGTGAACGACGAGGGCAAGAGGCGCATCAGGGCCGCCGCGCGCGCCCGGCGGCGCGCACGCCTCGAACAGCCTCCCGCCCACTCGCGCCCCGATGAGCGCGCATCGAAGGAGGAAGCTCGCGGCCTCCTCGACGCCTGGCTCGCGCTGATCGAGCACTACGGCCCGGCTCGCCCGATCCTCCCGGCGCTGTTCCTCCCCACTGCGAGCGAACCCGATATCCGCCTCATCCTCGATTCGGGCCCCTGCATCGTGCCCGCGCTCGTCGATCCTTCGGGCGCCCCGCTGACTGACCCCGATTGGATGCCCCACCCGGACGAAGTGGCCCGCGACCCTTCGCTCCCTCACTCGCAGGAGTCCGCTCCCGAAGGGGCGCGACGAGGACCCCGATCCCTCCCCTCGCGCCTCCTCGGGCCCGAAGCCCTCGCGAAGGCGGACATCATCGCCGTTCCCGCCCTCAGCGTGGACGCCCGGGGGACCCGCATCGGTCAAGGAGGAGGCTGGTACGACCGCGCCCTCCTGCACGCCCCTCCCTCGACCCCCCGGGTCGGCGTCCTCTTCGATGAAGACTTCACCTCCTCCCCACTGCCCCGCATGCCGCACGATCAAAGGGTGAACGCCATCCTCACACCGCGCGGCTACAGGATTCTCCGCCCTCGCGACTGACGGGCCATGCCGGGCCGCGGGCTCGGACCGGCCGGGCCTCCTCCACGCGGCCCGCCCTCGGCCCCCGTCCACACGCACGCGCATCCACACGAAGCGGCCCCGGCGGAGCGCCATCCACAGATGAGCGCCCCCCGATCCCGCGCGGATCCGCGAAACGCGATCGAATGCCGGGCATGACACTCATGCGCGCATGGCCGAAGCTCCGCCTCATCCTCATCCTGATCGCCTGCCTCAGCTCCGCAACGGCGCTCGTCCTCCTCCTGCGCCCCGCACCCGGCACGCCCGCCCTGGTCCTCACCCGCGACATCGCGCGCGGCGAGGCCCTCAGCGCCTCCCATGTCCGAGAGGTGCGCCTCCCGTCGGAAGCCGTTGCCCAGGACCTCATCCCCGTCGACGCGCCCCTGCCCTCCCGATGGCCCGGGGAGCGGGCCCTCGCAGGAACCGTGCTCAGTGAATCCGTCCTCGCCGGATCCGCTCTGGGACGCAGCCTCCGACCCGATGAAAGCCTCATCTCGATCACGTTGGATTCGACACACATCCCTCCCCTGGAAGCCGGGGATCACGTGGATTTATGGGGTTTCCCCGAAACTTGTGACGCAACTAGCTGCGACGCGCAGCGAATCGCGAGTTCAGGACGAATATCCTCGGTTGCAGTGGACGAGGCCCCGGCATGGGGCTCGGCCCCCATCGCCAGGATCGATCTGATCGTCGATTCGGCGCACACCGAAGCGGTCCTGGGTCACGCTGGGACTGGAACTCTCAGCCTCGCGCTCGCCCCGCTCCCATCGGAGCCGTCGAGCGACCAACACAGGAGAACGCAATGATCAAGGGCTTCAAAGACTTCATCAGCAACGGCAACGTCCTCGACCTCGCCGTCGCCGTCATCATCGGCGCGGCCTTCAAGCCGATCGTCGACGCCATCACCAACGTCATCATGGGCGTCATCGGCGCCCTCGTCGGCCAGCCGAATTTCGACTCCGTCCTCCAGTTCACGATCAACGGCTCGGATCCGATCCAGCCCGGCACCATCATCACCGCCCTCGTGAACTTCCTCCTCATCGCCGCCGCCGTCTACTTCGCGATCGTCCTGCCGATGAACAAGCTCAAGGAACGCAAGGCCGCCGAGGAAGCCGAAGAGGAAGAAGAGCCTTCGGAGGACGTCAAGCTCCTCACCGAGATCCGCGACCTCCTCGCATCCAAGAACGCCTGACCCCGCAGCCCCGAAGGGGAAGCGCGGAGTCACGAGCCCCGGGCAGCCGACCTCCGGCCGCCCGGGGCTCTTTGACGCCCGCGACCAGCGCGAAGACCCGAAAGGGAAGGCGCGGCACGATGAGAAGGGCGCAACCGGGACCGGACTCGGAATCAGGCTCAGGCCCGCTCGGGCTCAGGCTCGGAACCCGGCTCGGGCTCGGAATCAAGCTCGGCCCCGGGCCGGATTCCCGCTCCGTTCGGCCGCCCTAAGCGCGCGGCTGCCAATGGGGCGGCACATCGTCCAGCAGACGCCGATCATTCGCCCCGTCCCCGCGATCAGGGGTATCGCGCATCGCCCCCGGCCAGGCGTCCTCTTCGCGCACGCGGTCCTCCCACGACGGCGCGATCCCCTGGGCGATCAGGCGACGATCGACCTCGGACACGTAGGTCGCCACGCGGCGGGGCCGCTTCCGAGCGGCACCGGCGGAAGAAGACCCGGCAGCGCCCCGCCCGGACCCAGCGGAGCCGCGCTCGACGGAACCGGCAGCCCCGCCCTCGTGACTTTCAATGCCCGGACGAGTCACTTCGCATCGCCCTGCGCCGCCGAGGTCCGACGAACGACATGACCGAGCACCGCATCGGACTGGAAGCCCCGACGGGTGATCCCCAAAGCGTTGCGCAGCTCCTCGACGGTCTCCTCGAAGCTCCTGGACACGCCGTCCGAAGCCACCCAGAGCGCCATCTCATCCAGCTGATCATCCGAGTAAGCCGCCAGAGGCAAGCCCTTCGCGATCGCCGGGCGCGGACCGCGTTCACGAGGCGCCGAAGCCGCACCGCCCTCGTCGAAGGGCCCCGAGAGCATCAACCCCGCACCCGAAGACGCGGCATCCGCCGCAGAATGCCCCTCCGACGCCTCAGTCACGACCTCGAACATGCCCGTGACGAGCTCATCGGCCCGCTCGCGCGCCTGCGAAGTCGACGCCACCAACTCATCGAGTCCCGGATCGGGCACGACGATCCTCTCAAGATCCGGCGCGAAGTCCTCGATCTCAGGGACCTCGACACCCGGACCCCCCTCCGCCGATCCGTTCACCTCATCGACCGCATCGAGCACGAGACCGACGATCGTCTCCGCCTCCTTGCCCGGATCGATGAACACGGCCATCGAAAGAGCCGTATGGACCTTCCAGCCCTGGGCCTCGAGCATCGCGGGCCACATGCGGTCGCGGACGCGCAAAGACGGCTCGCACACGTAGGCGTCGTCGTCGGTCAGCACCGCGACCAGCAGGCGCCCCGGCACCTCGGGATGCCCGATCGCCAAGGGGATCCGCATACCGCCGGGGATCCCGACATTCGCGACGACCTCGAGCCCCATGCCGTACAGGCGGTCCGCAAGATCGACCAGGAGCCGGTCGGGAGCGGCCTCCAGAACGGGCCACCCGCCGTTGCCGACGCCGGACTGGCCCTCACCGACCTCGAGAAGGTCCGCGAGCATGACCGCGCCCTCCGTCGTCAGGCGCGAACGGTCGATGTCATGCGGCCGCAAAGAGGAGACGAGGGTCAGATCCCCCCGGATCGCGCGCAGGACATCGGACATCGTGCGCGCGCCCGCGGAGGTCGAGAACTCGCCGAAGTCATGGATGACCCGGCCGTGCGGAGTCTTCGCGTAGCCGACCGACACGATGACGCGATCCCGGCTCAGCCCGCGCGCGCCTTGCGGATCGACCACGGTGAAGGGCTGGGCGTTCGTCGCATCGAAGAAGGACGCGAGTCCCGGCTCGCTCGCCCGCGTGCGTTGAATCGCCTGACGGATCCTCTCAGCATGACGCGCATTGAGGGCGATCACTCCGAGCGAGCGTTCGGGCTGCTCGACCGCGTGCGCGACGACGAGATCGACGACGGCCTCGACCTCCGTGGACGTGGACTCCACGCCGGCGGCGCCCGGAGCGGGCATTCCCGTCCCCTCGCACCAGTGCGCCGTGACGGGGGCGCTCGCCGCGGTGTACGGGACCGGAACGCCCGTGTGATCCACTCCGTGGCGCGCGAGCAGCAGGGCCACCTGATCGTTGAGCAGTGCGGGAGCCACGTCCATCTTCCGCCGGGGCAGCACCGCGGCGAGAGCCGCATTCGGGCCCTCGCCGGAGGCCGCGGAAAGATCGGCGAGGACGACGACCTGGCGGGCCCTCGCGATGATCGGCACGAGCTCCGCCAGGGGCAGCGCCTCGACGTCATCGAGAATGAGCAGGTCGACCTTGTGGCCCGGGCGCACGAGTGAGGGCACGAGGGTCGGGACGGTGAAGACGATCGGCACGAGGTTCCGCACGAGCGCGACCGAGGTGTACAGCTCGAGCGCGCCGAGAGGGCGTTCGAGCAGGGCGTCCAGGGCATCGACCTGCTCGGGCCGGGTCGCCATCGCCTGGAGGCGCAAGCGCCGCAGCTGCCCGAGCGCCTGCGGAGCCAGGGAGGCCACCTGCTCGGCGTCCAAGTCGCGCCCGGCTTCGAGGGCCTCTTCGAGATGAGCCGGATCGAAGCCCCCCAATCCGGGCTCCTTGGCGAGCATCAGTCCGAGGATCGACGCCCACCATGCGAGATCCATCTCCGCGTCGATGAGCTCCTCATCGACATGGCGGTCCCTCAGATCATTCGCGAGGGCGGACAGGCCGATCTCACCGAGGCGCTTGAGCACGCCGACCCGGCGCGGCAGTTCCTTCGCGCCCTCCGGATCCGCATCCAGCGAATCGAAGAGGGCGCCGAGGGCGCTCACGGGCATCGTCTGGAAGTCGAGCTTCGAGGTCGCGAACACCGGAGCGAGGGCGGACAGGTCCTCTTCGATCGAACGGGTCACGCTCTTCGCCTCGTCGAGGCGCTGCGGAAGCGTCGGCCAGCCGTCCTCCTTCGTCTGCTCGCGCCAGGCCTCGCGACGCCGCTGCACCTTGACCAGTTCGGCGTGCAAGTCGGCGACATGCGTACCCGGGCGGACGAAGTCCTGAGCGCGTTTGACCAGGCGCACGCGTTCGGAGCGCTTCATCGTGATGCCGTGGGCGGCGCGCCACTGCTTCGTGGCGGTCGCGATCACCATGTCCGCTGCGGACTGCTCGAAGATCTGGGGCTGGAAGACGTCGAGCACGTCGCGCACGCCCTCGAAAAGGTCGAGCTGCTCCTTCCACTGCGCGAGCGTGGTGGCGGGAGTAAGACCCGCTTCACCCGCGAGAACGCCCATGCGGACGCGCAGCCGGGGAATCGAATCATGCGAGAGGCGGTGCACGATCGCAAGGGTTTCGGGGACCTGCTCCGGAGAACCGATGACGATCCCCCGCCACGCCTGGGCGCTCGAGCGGGAGAAGACCCCGAGGCCGGCGGCTTCGTGGAGCAGGGCGCGCGCCTTGGCGCCCTGATCCTGCGCGATTCCCAGCAGGACCTCCTCGCGGAAGCGGACCTTCGTCGCAGGAGTCGGATGCGCACTCGTCAGATCCGTCAGCACTTGGAGGGCCTCGAAGGCGGACACCCCGAAAGCGCCGTAGGGGCGGTGCAGCGCCTCGGTGTAGTTCGACAAGCGCGAGCGCAGGTCGCGCAGGCGCGTCCGCATCTCGTCGACCTCGCGGACGTCGGCGACGACTGAGGTGTCGCTCATCGCGGTGCGCAAGAGGTCGCGCAGTTCTTCACCGGAGGAGGTCGTGCCGTCGATCCGGGCCGCGGCCTCCCCCAGCCCGAGTTCGCGCAGGCGGTCCTCCGCCCTCGTCGTCAGGGAGGGCGAGCCGCCGATGTGCAGGGTCGTCCTGCCCGAGGCCGCGGCGTCGGCCAGGAGAGCGCCGACGAGGGCGGTGTCGTCGGCTCCGTCGGGCAGATCGACGAGGAATGAGCGCCCTTCGGCGACCGCCTCGATGACGTCGAGCTGCCGGGGCGTCAAGTCGCCCGCGCCGCGTTCCTTCCACGGGTCGCGGTCCTTGGGATCGGGGTGCGGGAGAGGCTGATGCACCTGCTCGACCGCGGTGTCATCGCCCGCCAATGCGCGCACGATCGGCGAGGCGAGGAAGTGGCTCGCATCGTCGTACTCGCGCTTGAGGCCGGATGCCGGATGCTCGAAGATGCCGAGGACGAGTTCGTCGCGGAGCTCGAAGCGCTCGAGGACCGCGCCCTGCGCGCGCAGAGCCGCCAGTGCGGAAGAGGAGGAGAAGCCGTGGATCGTCGTCGCCCGTGCGACGAGTTCCTCGGCCTCGAGGGCGACGCCCGCGCGCGTCAGCGCCGCCGACAGGCGCGGATCCAGGGTGAAACCCGGCAGGAGGGTGATCGTCACGTCCCCGGAGTTCTCAGTGAGGCGCGCGGACCGCAGCAGAGCCGCCGAGTTCTGAACCACGCCATCGACCATCCAGCGGGCCGAGCCGATCGACATGTGGATCGTCCCCACTCCGTGGCGGGCCGCGAGTTCATTGGACCTGGCGAGGATCGTGCGCGCGCGTTCGACTGCGCGCTGGTGGGCGCTCGGCTCCCTCACGAGCAGGGAGAGACGGGTCGGGTGATCCGTGTACAGCTGCGCGAGCCCGCCGGGGTGGGCTTGGTTGATCGTCAGACGCGGTGCATCCTCACCGTCGATCCGGGTGAGCCGGGCGAGGTCCGAGTTCCATTCGGCGAGCTGCTTCTCGAGCCTCGAATCGGGCTTCAGCGGGGGGAAGGGCACCGCAGTCGGCGTCGGCTCCTGCGCGGTCGACTCCCGCTCGGAGTCGCCGCGCGGATTTCGAGAGAAGAATCCATTGGCCACTCTCCCACGGTAGCGGCCGAAGCTGCCTCGGTTCGGGATGCATCGCCGCGAGGCCCCGTCTTCGACTCCGCCGCTCGGGTCCCGGCGCAGCGCCTAAGGGGTGACCGGTCTCGCCGGACGATTCGTTTGCCCTGCGCGGGGCGAAAGCCGGGGCGCCGGGAAGACGGGGCGACGCGGATGCCGGGCACAGCGCGAATGCCTGTCAGTCGGCGGAGCGGGCGCAACGGGCGATCGGGCAACCGGCAAAGCCCTCACGACGGACAAGCGGGCAAAGCCCTCACGACGGGCAGTCGAGCACGGCCATGCCGCTATCCATCCAGAGTTCGAGCGCTTCCTGCGTGATCTCGTTCAAATCGACCTCCCGAGTAAGGGGAGGCCGTCCTGGGCAGCCGATTCTCGGGTACGGCGCTCACATGCAGGACGACCTCCAGGAGGTCGCTCGGAGCCCGGTAGGGGTCTGTTCTCGGGGCAAAGCGGTGGGTTAAGTGGTGGGTTCGGGGTTCTGAGCGCTTCTGCGCCTCAGAACCCCAAACCGTTTACCCTGGTGAGCCAGGGTTTCACGTGCCCCCGAGACGATTCGAACGTCCGACACCCGCTTTAGGAGAGCGGTGCTCTATCCCCTGAGCTACGAGGGCCCGCTCGATCCAGGATCGAGCGGGCCCCACTCTACCAGGCTCGGCGGCCCGCAAGCACCCGGCGCCGTCAGCGCCGTTCCCAGTTCGGAGGAGCCGCCGACTCGGCCTGCCCCAGATGATCCGAGGGGACGATCATCACCGGGCACGTGGAATGGCTCAGCACCGTCTGAGAGGTCGAACCGAGCAGGACGCCCGCAAGGCCGCCCCTCGCCCTCGTGCCGACGACGACCAGATCGACCGCCGTCGAGAACTCGATGAGGAGCGAGGCCGGCGAACCGTCAAGGGCATGACGCGCCACCTCGATGTCCCGCCCGTCCAGCGCATGGTCGATCGCGACCCCCATCCCCTTGCGCACGTCCTTGAGTATGGCCGAATGATCGACGCCCGAGGGCGCCCAGGTCATCATCGAGGTGCCCGTCGCGATCGGCACCGCCGATACGGCCGTCAGACGAGCATCCCAGATCTCGGCCTCGTCAATGGCCCGGCGCAGGCCGGAGGAGGGGACGTCCGAACCGTCCACGCCGACGACGATCCGCTCGATCGGCATGAACTTCTTCCCCGAGGTGTGGCGCGGAACGATGACGACCGGGCACTTCGCATGTGCGGGCAGCGCTGAGGAAACGGTCCCCAGCAGGCGATCGGCGAAGGATCCGCCCCCGCGCGAACCGACGACGACCATGTCGACCTCGGCCGACATCTCGACGAGCACCGCCGCGGGATCACCGGGTTCGATCGAGCTGGAGATGCGGACGTCGCCCCGGTTCTTCGCGATCTCGACGGCCTCATCGACGACCTGTTTCGCCCCTCGTTTCAGGGCTTCATCATCGAGGACGGCATAGCCCCCGTCGAGCGCGGCGGCCGAGTACGACGCGAGGGCGTAGGTGCACAGGACGTGCACGCGCACTCCTGTTCTCAGCGCCCGATCGGTCGCCCATTTGACCGCGGCGAGGCTCTCCGTCGAGCCGTCGACGCCGACAAGAATGACTTCGGTGGAACCCATGATGGCCTCCTCGTGATGTAGCTCACTCCTATTGTGCCTCATCTCGACCGTTTCAGTCAGGAGAACCTGTCCACGACATCAACCCATTCATGCAAGAGCGCCGAGGCGGCCGGGCACTCAGGGCCGGAGTGCGGCAGGGCGGCAACAACTCGGACACCAACCCCAACCACCGCACTACGAGACGACACCAACTCGGACACCAACCCCAACCACCGCGCAACGACCCGACAACAAGTCGAACATCGGGCGGAGCCGAATCTGCGAATGCCCAGGTGAGTCTCGATGAATCGGACTCAATCCGTCACTGCTGTCCGAGTTGTCGCCACAAGCCCAAGAACGCACGTCCGAGTTGTCGCCACAAACCCGAAAGCCCATGTCCGACTTGTCGCCACCCGCCCGACACCGACTGTCCGATTTGTCACCAGCCGCCCCAGACCCGACGGCCCCAGCAGGTCCCGAAGACCGCCCCGAATGCACGAACAGCA
>NZ_JBNOYB010000064.1:0-19221 GCF_050312375.1 Schaalia sp. | reverse complement strand
AAAGTCCCCCCCCCGACTGAGGCGCCCGCAGCCCCTCGAACCGCGCTTCTGGCCGGAAAAGGGGGTGAAAGCGGGCGCGAGCTGCCACAATTGACGCATGGACATGCAGTACCGTCGCGCCGAAACCGATTCACCCAAGGGCACCGTCCTCCTCGCCCACGGCTACGCCGAGCACTCGGGCCGTTTCCGCCCCCTCCAAGACGCCCTCGTCACGGCCGGATACGACATCGCCTTCTACGACCACTACGGGCACGGGACGGCGCCCGGCCCGCGCTCGCGCGTCGACGTCGGACGCCTCATCAACGATCACCTCGACGCGCGCCGCATCGTCCTCGCCCACTCGCGCACCGAGGATCTCTTCCTCTTCGGACATTCGATGGGAGGGCTCATCACCGCGGCCTCATCCCTCCTCGACCCCCGCCGCCTCAGAGGCGTCGTCCTCACCGGCCCCGCATTCCGGCCCCTTCCGCCCGTTCCCGTCAAGGCCGCCGAAGCACTCCTCAGCCTCGCCCGCCTGGCCCCCGGCCTCGCTGCGAAACCCGCGCGCAAGCCCGACGCCCCCTCTGACCTCTCCCGAGACCCCCGGGTTCAAGAGGCCTTCGACGCCGATCCCCTCACCTACACGGGCCCGGTGCCGATCCTCACGGGTGCGACGATGGTCGTCCAGGGCGGGCGCGTCCTCGACAACGCCGGCCGCGCGACGACGCCGATGCTCATCCTTCACGGTTCGGCCGATGCCCTCGCCTCCCTCGGCGGATCACGGGCCTTCGTCCAATCGGCCAGGGCCGCCCGTCCCGATGCCGACATCCACCTGCGGATCATCGACGGCGCCTACCACGAAGTCCTCAACGAACCCGAAGGACCGGGCCTCATCCGCGACATCGTCATGTGGCTGGACGAGCACTGATGCCCGCTGCTCCCGGCCCCCGCACCCGAATGGGACGAGCGGAGGCCGACGCCGCACCGAATCTCACCATCGCCCCGGCGACGCCCCAAGGCCGCCGCGACCTCGCCTCCCTCCCGAAAGCGCACCTCCACCTGCACTTCACGGGGGCGATGAGGCCCCAGACCCTCATCGATCTCGCGCGCGAGCAATCGGTGCGCCTCCCCCCGCACCTCCTCGACATCGATCCGCTCACCGTTCCCGCCGATTCACGCGGCTGGTTCCGCTTCCAACGCTCCTACGACTCCGCGCGCCAACTCGTGCGCTCCGAATCGGCGATGCGCAGGATCGTGCGCGAGGCGGCCGAGGACGACGCCGCCGAAGGCTCGGTGCGCCTCGAAATGCAAGTCGATCCGACCTCCTACGCCCCCTGGGTGGGAGGCATCACCCCCGCCCTCGAAATCGTCTGCGACGAAGCCAAGTCCGCGACTCGCGACACCGGCGTCGAAGTCGCCATCATCGTCGCCGCCTCACGGATCCGCCATCCCCTCGACGCGCGGACCCTGGCGCGCCTCGCCGCGCGCTACGCGGGCGATGGACCGGGCGAAGTGGTCGGCTTCGGCCTGTCCAACGACGAGCGGATGGGGACGACCTCCGCATTCTCCGCCGCATTCCGGATCGCCGCCAGGGCGGGCCTGGCCTCCCTCCCCCACGGGGGCGAGCTCCTCGGCCCCGATTCCGTGCGCGAAGTCATCACGGCCCTCAAACCCGCGCGCCTCGGGCACGGCGTGCGCACGGTCGAAGACCCGGAACTGCTCGACCGGCTCATCGAGGCCCGCGTCGCCTTCGAAGTGTGCCCCACCTCGAATGTGCACCTCGGCGTCTACCACGACTTCTCAGCGGTTCCCCTGCCGGAGTTCATCTCCCGAGGAGCGACCGTCGCCCTCGGCGCCGACGACCCCCTCCTCTTCCGCTCCCGCCTCCTCGACCAGTACGCGAGGGCGCGCGAAGTCTTCAAGTTCTCAGACGCCACGCTCGCGAACCTGGCGAAGCAGTCGATCGACGCCTCCCTCGCCTCGGAGAGCTCCAAACGCAAATGGCACGGGCGGATCGAGGCCTGGGCGGCATCCCGCCCCTGACCGCCACTACCAGGTGACGCCCACGCCGACGGGCTCGGGCACGAGACGCACCCCGAAACGCTCCTCGACCCCCGCACGGACCGCGAGCGCGAGCTCGACCACTTCGGCGGCGCTCGCATCTCCCCTATTCGTCAATGCGAGCACGTGCTTCGAGGAAAGAGCCGCCCCGCCCGCACGGGCGCCCGGCACGGCGAAACCCTTCGCGAAGCCCGCATGGTCGATGAGCCAAGCCGCGGAGGTCTTCACCCGCCCGTCCCCCAAGGGGAAACGGGGCGCGCCCTCGGGAAGCCCCTTAGCGGCCTCGGCGGGAAGGATCGGGTTCGTGAAGAAGGAACCGGCGCTCCAAGTGTCGTGATCCGCCGGATCGACGACCATGCCCTTCGAACGCCGCAAGTCGAGGACCGCGGATCGCACGCGCCGCGCCTCCGCGCGCTCGCCGACCCCGACGCCCAGGCGATTCGCGAGCTCGCGGTACAGCACCGGCGCCGACATCGCCGAGGCCTCCAGCGCGAAGCGCGCCTCCAGCACCACCCAGCGCCCCGTCGGCCCCCACACCCGCCCGGCGGGACCCTCCTCGCGAAGCGAGCGCTTGATGAGCGAATCCCTGTACGACAGGGCGAGATCCGCGGCCGACAGTTCCACGACAGCGCCTTCAGCGCGATCCCAGGCCCGGACGGAGACCAGACGATCCGAGACCTCATGCCCGTAGGCGCCGACGTTCTGGACCGGCGCCGCACCGACCGTGCCCGGGATCCCCGACAGGGCCTCCAGACCGGACAGGCCGCGCTCGAGGTTCCACACGACGAAGTCATCCCACACGGCGCCGGCGCTCGCCGAGACTTCGACCCGGATCGGTCCGCCCTCGGCCTGCCCCGCCGCCGCGCCCTCGGAGTGCACCGCGATCGCCGAACGCCGATCGCGCACGACGACACCGGGGAAGCCGGCATCGCAGGCCAGCACATTCGAGCCCCCGCCGAGCACGAGCAAGGGCTCACCCCGCTCGTCCGCGCGCCGGATCGCCTCGACGAACCCCGCCTCATCCGCCGCCTCGACGAGCGCGCCGATCGGCCCGCCCACGCGGAAGGTCGTGAGTTCAGCGAGCGTCGTGGCGGGCATGTGCGGCTCCTCAAGTTTGCGGTCTCCAGCGATTCTAGGTGGTGGCGGCGGCGTGTTCACGGCGCCCGGGTGATGGCGCATTCCCCTTGAGGACGCCCAGCCCGCCCAGCCCGCCGCGCAGGCCGGATCTTGACACTTCCGCCGATCTGACAAATGAGGCCCCGGCCGAGCGCTCATACGCTGAATGACGAGCGAGGGGCGAGGGCGCTCCTCAGTGAACATGGAAGGGAGGAGTCGTGTTCCTCTTCGAGCCGATTCCCTTGACATCATGGCTGGCGTGGTTCGGCGTCCTCGCCGCACTCATCCTCCTCAACGAGGCGAGCCGCCGCTCCCGCATCGCCGGCTGGGCCTTCTTCGTGGTCCTGCCGATCGTCCTCACGATCTTCGTATGGCCGACGACCGCGGGCCCCGACTCCTCGACGGGCACCTGGTTCCACTGGGTGAAGGTCTACTCCGCGCTCGCGGGCTGCCTCGGCTTCATGGCGATCCGCTACCGGCCCGCCCTCGCCGCCAAGAAGGCCGTCCTGATCTTCCCGCCCGCGATCCTCGCGATCAACATCCTCGAAGCGTGCATCCGCGACTTCCAGGTCGGCGCGATGAACGCGAACGGCCCGGTCGACGGCGTCTTCATGGTGTCGGGCGCCTGGAACTACATGAACGGCGTCGCCGGCCTGCTCAACCTCCTCACCATCTGCGGATGGTTCGGCATCTTCATCTCGAAGGACCGCTCCAAGGACATGGTGTGGCCGGACATGCTCTGGTTCTGGATCATCGCCTACGACCTGTGGAACTTCGCCTACGTGTACAACTGCGTCGGCGACCACTCCTTCTACGCGGGCGCCGCCCTGCTCATCTCGTGCACGATCCCCGCCTTCTTCATCAAGAAGGGCGTGTGGCTCCAGCACCGCGCCCACACCCTCGCCTTCTGGATGATGTTCACCATGGCCGTCCCCTCCTTCGTGACCGATTCGGCCTTCGCCGTCGAATCCAGCCACGACCCGGCGGCCCTCTTCACGGTGTCCGCGATCGCGCTCGCCGCGAACATCGCGGTCGCCGTCTACCAGGTGCTCACGATCGTGAAGAAGCGCCTCAACCCGCTGCGCGACGAGCTCTACACGGAGCTCGAGCCCTACAGGACGGTCGTCGCCGCCAATCGCTGAACGCTCGCCGGCCCCGTCCTCGTCCATTCATCGACGAGGGCGGGGCTTAGCGCTCTTCGGACGGGGCCGAGTAGACTCGTCCCGGCATCACGCGGCGCCGTCGACGACGTGCGCCACGGCCTCGGCTTTCGAAGAAGGAGCACAGGGATGAGCACGAAGGGAACGGTCCTCGTCACCGGAGGCGCGGGCTATATCGGGTCGCACACGATCGTCGAGCTGGACGCCGCCGGATTCGAGGTCGTCGTCGTCGACGACCTGAGCAACTCCAGCCGCACGGCCCTGTCCCGGGTCGGCGAGCTCATCGGCGCCCCCGTCACCTTCTACGAGGCCGACACGCGCGACCGCGCCGCCCTCGAGAAGATCTTCGCCGCCCACCCGATCGACTCCGTCATCCACTTCGCGGGCCTCAAGGCCGTCGGCGAGTCGGTGGACAAGCCCATCGAGTACTACGACAACAACATCGTCGGGACGCTCACCCTGCTCGAAGTGATGCGGGACCACGGCTGCTTCTCGATCATCTTCTCCTCCAGCGCGACCGTGTACGGCGATCCCGAGCAGATCCCCATCACCGAGGCGTGCCCGAAGGGGACGCCGACCAACCCCTACGGCTGGACGAAGTGGATGATCGAGCAGATCATCATCGACGCTGCGAAGGCCGATGAGCGCTGGAACGCCGTCCTGCTCCGCTACTTCAATCCGATCGGCGCGCACGTTTCGGGCCGGATCGGCGAGGATCCGAACGGCATCCCGAACAACCTCGTCCCCTACATCGCGCAGGTGGCGGTCGGCAGGCGCGAACGCGTCTGCGTCTTCGGCGACGACTACCCCACACCGGATGGCACAGGAGTGCGCGACTACATCCACGTCGTCGACCTCGCCCTCGGTCACCTCAGGGCCCTGGAATGGATGAGCGGGCGGACGGGCTGCGAGGTCTTCAACCTGGGGACCGGCCGCGGCTACTCCGTCCTCGACGTCATCCGCGCCTTCGAGCGGGCCTGCGGGCACGACATCCCCCACGTCATCGAGTCCCGCCGCCCCGGCGACATCGCGACCTGCTACTCCGACCCCGCGAAGGCCGAATCCGTCCTCGGCTGGAAGGCGCAGTTCGACATCGACCGCATGTGCGCCGATTCCTGGCGCTGGCAGTCCCAGAACCCGCAGGGCTACGGGAGCGGCGAGTGACGCTCGAGCCGCCCGGCTCGCAAGAGGCGATCGATCGCAAGAGCGGCGTCCGGACGCGCGAGGCGCTCGCCGCCGCCCTCAAGGCGGAGCTCGCCCGCACGCCCCTCGACAAGGTGTCCGTGCGCAGGCTCACGGAGGCCACCGGCATCACCCGTCAGGCCTTCTACTACCACTTCTCAGGGGTCGCCGACCTCGCCGTGTGGATGTTCAAGGCCGAGATCTCCGACCGGGTCATGGCCCACGCGACCTACGAGGAGTGGTCCGACGGCTTCCTCGAGCTGCTGCTGTGGCTCGAACGGCACAAGGAGCAGACCTACCTCTCCCTGGCGGCCCTGAGCCACGAGGAGCTCGAGCGCTTCCTCCACCGCCAGTTCCGGGCGATGACGGTCGCGATCCTCGCCGAGTTCGAAGCGGCCGCCGAGCTCGCCCCGGCCGAACGCGCATTCATCATCGACCACTTCTCGCTGCTCCCCCTCGGCCACCTGCTGCACTGGCTCGCCACCGACATGGACGCCGACCCGTACATCCTCGTCGAGAGGATCGAGAGGATCTCCCACGGCGCCCTGGCCCGGTCGATCGAGGAGTTCTCCCCCTGAGACGGGGAGCGCCCGGACCGGGGCGCCGACGAACGCGGATCGCCCGCCGCGCCTGAGGCTCGGCGGTGAGCCACGGGCGCGACGGGCGACGCGAGGGGACGGGGGGGGGGACGAGCAAGGCCCGTCAGGCGTTCTCCTTCGCCCAGACCTCCTTGTAGAAGTCCTTGAGCTCGAGCTCGCCCGCCGCCTCCTCGTCGAGGATCACCAGGACGTCGTCGTGGTACTGCAGCGCGGTCGCGGGCCAGCGCTGGGAGACCGCGCCCTCGATCATCTCCTTGACCGCCCGGGCCTTGCCCGCCCCGGTCGCGATGAAGACCTGGGCGCGGGCCTCCATGATCGTCCCGATGCCCTGGGTCACGCAGTGCGTCGGCACCTGGTCGATATCGCCGTCGAAGAAACGGGCGTTATCACGGCGCGTCTGCTCGGTCAGGACGCCGACGTGCGTACGCGAGGACAGGGAGCCGCCCGGCTCATTGAAGCCGATGTGCCCGTCCGAGCCGATGCCGAGGACCTGGATGTCGATCCCGCCCGCGTCCTTGATCGCCTGATCGTAGGCGGCGGCCCCGGCGTCGAGGTCCTCGGCCCAGCCGTCCGGGCCGTGCGCCGCGCCCTCGGGCATGTCGACACGGCCGACGAGGTGGCGTCGGATGAAGTTCGCGTAGCCCTCGACGTGATCCTTCGGGAGGCCGACGTACTCATCGAGGTTGAAGGAGCGGACCTTCGCGAAGGAGATCCGTCCCGCCTCATAGCGACGGACGAGTTCGTCGTACAGCCCGATCGGGGACGACCCGGTGGCGAGCCCGAGGACGAAGTCGGGCTTGGACCGGTACACCTCTTCGATCCGGTCCGCCGCGAGGCGCGCGATCTCCTCGGGAGTAGTGACGATGGCGATTCGCATGGCGAGTCCTTTCTTGGTTCATATGCGGAAGTCTGATGCGACGCGGTGGCCCGACTCTCAGGCTAGGGGCCCGGGGGCCTCTTCGAGGCAGAACTCGAAGAATGACCGCATCTCGTCTTTCACCCTCTCCCAGATCCGGGTGCCCGGAGCGGAGAGCCAGCCGTGAGTCGTGCCCGGGAAGCAGTGGAGTTCGACCTTGACGCCCGCACGGGCGAGCTCGAAGGCCCACTCCAAGGCCTCATCCCTCAGAGGGTCCGCCGCGTTGACGAAGACCTGGAGGGGCGGGAATCCTGCGGGAAGGTCGCGCACGGGAGGATGGACCTCCCAGGGCTTCGCATTCCCGCCGAGGTAGGCCCGCCAGGAGTCGACGGCGAGCTGACGCGTCCACCCGGGCCCCTCGCGGTTCTCCCAGGACGAGCGCGAGTCGAATGCCGGGTCCAAACAGGGCTCCAGCAGGATCGCCCCGCGGATCCGCCCGAGCTCGGCCGAGCCGAGGCGGCGCAGCACCTGGTTCGCCATTCCCGATCCCGCCGAATCCCCGTACAGGACGATCGGCGCATCCGGGTAGCGCTCGAATACGGCGCGGAGCGAGGCGAGCGCGTCCTCGAGCCCCGCCGGGTGGGGATGCTCGGGAGCGAGCGCGTACTCCGGGACGACGGTCGTCACTGCGAGATCCGAATCCGCGAAGAGCAAGGGCGTGAAGGAGCGGAGGATGTCCGCGCACCGCCGGTCCTCGAAACGCGCGCTCCCCATGACGTACCCTCCGCCGTGGATGAGGAAGAGGACCAGCCCGGTCCGCTTCCCCGCCGGGGTCATGATCCTGTTCTCGACGCCCGCGAGCTCCTCGATGACGAGCTCGCAATCAGCCGGAGGCTCCATCGGGGGATTCATGCGCTCGCCGCGCTCGCGGGCGGCCGCGAGGTCCATTTGCGGGGCCTGGGGGTTCGCCGCGAGCAGTTCGGCGATCTCCGGGAGGACCCAGGGGCGCGCGCTCTCGGCCTCGGCCGCGGAATCCAGGAGTTCGCGCAGGGTCGCGGGCAGGGCGTCCTCGGCGATGAAGACCGCGGGCGCGCGCACTCCGGGGGCGCCGCCGTCCTCGCCGAGGGCGGGGCCTTGCGCCGGGCGAAGGAAGGCGCGGGCCCCCTCGTCGGTGAGGAACAGGGCCCGGCAGGATGAGGGCAGCGCACGGGCGACCGCCGCCGCGAGGCGGGAGCCGACCGGCCCCGCCCCGACGAGGACCGCGGCGCCCATGGGGATGCGGTGGAGCTGCTCGACCGCGAAGGCGACGGCAGTGTCTGAGGCCGCGTCAGAGGCGGCCCCCTCAGGCGGAGCTGGGATGTCCGCGACGACGAGGCGCCGGGAATCGGCGAGCCCCTCGAGCGCATCGGCGAGGGCGAAGGCCCGACCCGGGTCCGCGAAGGCGATGATCGCCCCCTTCTCAGGCCGGCCCGTGATGATCGCTCGGCTCCTCATCGCACCTCCTCCTTCCGGCACGCGCGTCGGGTCCGCGGGGAGCGCGGATGCGGCGCTCCCCGCGGGCCTTGCGGGATTCAGCGGTTCTCGATCGCCTTCGTGAACCAGGTGGTGATGCGGGTCGGGTGGGTGATCGCCGTCCCGACGATCACGGCGAAGGCCCCCGCGTCGAGGGCGGCCGCGGCATCGGCCGGCGTGTGGACTCGGCCCTCGCAGATCACCGGCCGGTCCGGGAAGGCCGCCACGACCTCGGCCAGCAGCTCGAGATCCGGGCCCTCCGTCAGCGGACGATCGCCCGTGTACCCGGCGAGCGTCGTCGACAAGATGTCGGCGCCGGCGTCGTAGGCGTTCTTCGCGTCCTCGTAGGAGCCGCAGTCCGCCATGACGAGGGCCCCCTCGGCGTGCATGGCGGCCGTCGTCTCGGCGAAGCTCAGGCCGTCGAGGCGCGGACGCGAAGTCGCATCGATCGCGACGATGTCCGCTCCGGCCATCCGGCACGCCTTCGCGTGACGGAGCGAAGGCGTGATGTACACGCCCTCGTGCCCCTCCTTCCACAGGCCGATGACCGGGACCTCGACGCGCCCCTTGATGGCCGCGATGTCCGAGAGCCCCTGGCAGCGGATCGCGGCGGCCCCGCCGATCTCGGCGGCACGGGCGATCTGCGCCATCGTTTCAGGGTTGCGCATCGGCTCGCCCGGGTACGCCTGGACGGAGACGATGAGCTTCCCGCGCAGTCCTTCGATGATCGGATGCATATCGGTGTTCCTTCTTTCAGACGGGTCGCGATGACGGCGGATGGGCACACCGCTGATCCCGGGGCGCGGCGCCGTGACGATTGAGGAAGTGGAGGACCGCCCCGAGGAGCGGGGCGTCACCGCCCAGTGTCCCGGGCACGATGCCGATATCGGCGACCGCGTTCATCGCCTGCTCGGCGTAGCCGCTCTTGACGGACTCCCACCACAGCGGCCCCGAACGCGTCATCGATCCCGACAGGACGATGAGGGAGGGATCGAGGCAGTTGGCGAGGGAGCCGAGGCACTCGCCGATCGCCCATCCGGATTCGGCGAAGCAGGCCCTGGCGAGCCCGTGCCCCGAATCGGCGAGCGCCTGAAGCTCCCGGCCGTTCGCCGCTGCGGGGTCGCCCGGGCCGCGCCGGGACTCATACCAGGCGGTGATGCCCGAACCGGAGCAGAAGGCCTCGATATGGCCCTCGCGCCCGCAGGAGCAGGGCATCCCCGCTCCGAGGCGGTGATGGACGTGGCCGAAGTGCCCGGCGAGGAAGTGATCGCCCAGGGCGGGCTCGCCGCCGACGACGAGCGCCCCGCCGATCCCCGTGCCGACTGCGAGCACCAGCACCGTCCCCCAGCCGCGGCCCGCGCCGAGACGCGCTTCGCCGAGCCCGTGGGCGTGGACGTCGTTGAGGATCTCGACGGCGCCCGTGCCGCTCGCCTCACGCAGGATGCGCGCGAGTTCGGTGCCGCCCCAGCCCGGCATCGTGCTCGTCGCCGACACGATCCGCCCCGCCTCGGGATCGACCACCCCCGCACTGGCGACGGCGATCCCCTCGATATCGGGGCGGGCGCGGACGATGCGAGCCGCTTCGGCTCCGATCCGCCGGGCCACCGCGGCCCCGCCCTCGTGCGCGAGGGTCGCGATCTCCCCGCGCTCCTCGACGGCCAGGTCCTGCGCGCGGACGAGCGCCCACGCGACCTTCGTGCCGCCGATGTCGAGGGCGAGGAGGGTGCTCACGAGTCCAGACCGACCTCGCGCAGGACCTTCTCGACCCACGCGTAGTTCTCGCCCTCGAGCGCCTTGACCGGACGCGGCATCTCATTGGACTCGAAGACGCCGAGCGCCTTGAGGGCCGCCTTGAAAGCGCCGACGCCCGCGCCGAAGCCCTGGACGCCCTTGACCTGGACGATGCGCATGAGGTCCGCGAGACGGTCCTGTTCGGCGCGCACAGCGGCCCAATCGCCCGCCCGGTAGGCGTTCCACTGGCGGACGTAAGCCGCCGGGTCGATGTTGCCCAGGCCGGGGACGCAGCCGTCGGCCCCCGACATGTAGGCGCCGTCGACGACCACCTCGTGGCCGGTGAGCAGGCTGAGCGGATGGCCGATCCTCTCGTTGGCCAGGGCGAGCCAGCGGAAGGCGACGTCGTCGCCGGAGGAGTCCTTGACGCCCTGGAGGACGCCCTCGGCGCCGAGCTCGAGGAGCAGGGGGTTCGAGAGCTTCCAATGGACGCACACCGGGATGTCGTAGGCGAAGAGGGGCAGGCCCGTCTCCTGGCGCAGGATCCGGAAGTGCTCGGCCACCTCGGTCTCGCCCTGCAGGGCGTAGAAGGGCGCGGTCGCCACGATCGCATTCGCGCCGAGGGCCTCGGCGCGGCGCATGTGCGCCAGAACGCGTTCGGTCTCCGTGTCGATGACGCCGGCCAGCACCGGGATCCTGCCGTCGACGATGCGCAGGGCCTCTTCGAGGACCTCGTCGCGGCGCGCATCGCCCGAGAAGGCGACCTCGCCGCTCGAGCCGTTGACGAAGAGGCCGTGGATGCCCGCCTCGAGCATCCGGTCGATGTGGCGTTCGAGCGAGGGGAGGTCGAGAGCGCCGTCCTTCAGGGGGACGACGAGCGGGGGGACGACTCCCGTGATGGGGGTGTTCATGCGATTCCTTCGATCGTGGGGTGGAGGAGCGAGGGAGCGGCTCCGAGGAGGGTGCGGGTGTAGGGGTCGCGCGGATTCGCGAGGAGCTCTGCGGCGGGGCCCTCTTCGACGACGACGCCGGCGTTCATGACTGCGATCCGGTCCGAGATGTAGCGGACCGTCTGGATGTCATGGGAGATGAAGACCATCGCGAGGTCGAGCTCGCGCTTGAGGTCCATGAGGAGGTTGAGCACCTGGGCGCGGACCGACACGTCGAGCGCGGAGGTCGGCTCGTCGGCGATGATCGCGTCCGGGCCGACCGCGAGCGCCCGGGCGATCGCGACCCTCTGGCGCTGGCCGCCCGAGAGCTGACCGGGCAGGGTGTCGAGCGCCGAGACGGGCAGGCCCACCATCGAGATGAGCTCGTGGACCCGCTTCATCCGCTCGGCCTCGGTGCCGATCCCGTGGACGCGCATCGGGTCGGCGAGCTGGTCGCGGACGACCATGCGGGGGTTGAGGGCCGTCGCCGGGTCCTGGAAGACGACCGAGACGACCCGGCCGATGCGCCTGCGTGCCTCGGCGGTCCGCTTCGTCACCTCCTCGCCCTTGAAGAAGACCTTGCCGGAGGTCGGGGCGACGAGGCCGCACATGACGTTCGCGGTCGTCGATTTGCCGCAGCCGGACTCGCCGACGATCCCGAGCGTCTGGCCCTTCTCGACGCGCATGGTCACGCCGCGCACGGCCCTGACCTGGTTCGGGCGGAACAGGGAGCCCGTCCTCGAGGCGAAGGTGACGTGGACGTCCTGGAGTTCGATGATCGGGGTGCTCTCGCTCATCATTCAGCCTCCTTCGCGCCGACGAGGGCGCCCGGCTCGGGCGGCAGGGCCGCGTAGACGTGATCGGGTCCGACCTCGGTGAGAACCGGGCGGATGTCGAGGCCGTAGTCCGGATGCGAGCTCCGCGGGGCGAAGCGGTCGCCCTTGGGGAAGTCCCTCGGCGAGGGGACCGCGCCGGGCACCTGGTGGAGCCTGCCCTTGCCCGCCTCGATCGAGAGGACCGCGCCGAGGAGGCCGCGCGTGTACTCGTGCGTCGGATTCATGAGGAGCTCGGAGGTCGGCCCCTGCTCGACGACCTGGCCCGCGTACATCACCGTGATCGAGTGGGCGACCTCGGCGACGAGGGCGATGTCGTGGGAGACGAAGATCATCGCGAAGCCGAGCTTCTCGCGCAGGTCGTTGAGCAGGGCGATCACCTGCTTCTGAACGGTCACGTCGAGGGCCGTGGTCGGCTCGTCGGCGATGATGAGCTTCGGGTCGCGGGTGAGGGCCATGGCGATGAGGACGCGCTGGCGCTGGCCGCCCGAGAGCTCGTGCGGGTAGGACTCGAGGGTCCGCTTCGGGTCGAGGCCGACGAGCTCGAGGAGTTCTTCGGCGCTCCGGGTGCCGCCGCGGCTGGTCAGCTGCTTCATCTGGGCCTTGATGAGCATGGCCGGGTTGAGGGAGGAGAGGGCGTCCTGGTAGATCATCGCCATCTCGTTGCCGAGGAGCCCCTGGCGCTCCTCCGGCTTCATCTCCAGGAGGTTCCTCCCCTGGTAGAGGATCTCCCCCGCGAGCTTCGCCTTGGGGCTGATGAGCCCCATGATCGACAAGGCGGTGATCGACTTGCCGCACCCGGACTCGCCGACGAGGCCCATCGTCTCGCCGGGCTTGACGGCGAAGGAGACGTGGTCGACGACGTCGACCTCCCCGTGGTTGGGGAAGCGGATGCTCAGATTCTTCACCTCGAGGAGCGGGGCGGCTCCGGATGCCGGGGCGAAGCGGTCGTCGCGCTTCTCCTCGACGCTCTCGAGGGCGTCGAGGCTGGCCTGGAGCGACTCGGCCTGCTCGGCGTGCGCGCGGCGCGGATCGAGGAGGAGGCGGTCGGCCTCGCGCTCGGAATCGGAGGAGACCTGGGCGACGGCCGGGCCCTTCGGGGCGGCGACCATGGCGTCGGTGATGCCCTCGGAGAGGATGTTGAGGCACAGGACGGTCGCGGTGATGAACATGCCCGGGAAGAAGGCGGTCCACCACTTGCCGAGCATGACCGACAGGTTCGAGGAGGCCTCGGACAGGACGTTGCCCCAGGTCGGGACCATCGTCGCGGGCAATCCTGAGCCGATGAAGGTCAGGGACGCCTCGAGGATGATCGCGTCGGCGACGAGGACCGTCGCGAAGACGAGGACGGGGGCCGCGGTGTTGCGCATGACGTGCTTGACGAGGATCCAGGGCGCCCTCGCGCCCGATACGACGACCGCGCGGACGTAGTCCTCGCCGTAGGCCGCCATGACGTTCGCCCGCACGATCCTCGCGAGCTGGGGGATGTAGACGAAGGCGATGGAGGCGATGATGACGGCGACGAGGCCGATGGTGTTGCCCGAGGACTGCAGCGCGCGACCGAAGACGAGGACCGTGACGGCGGCCATCGCGATGCCGGGGACGGCCATGATGACGTCGAGGATGCGCATGATGAGTTCGGCGAGCGACTTGCGGACGACCGCGGCGATCGAGCCGATGATCGCGCCGAAGAGGAGGGCGATGAGCATCGAGAACAGGCCGATGAGCATCGAGTAGCGCCCGCCGTACAGGACGCGCGCGAGGATGTCGCGGCCGATGTGATCGGTGCCGAAGAGGTGGGCGGCGCTCGGGGCCTCCCACTTCGTGAAGATCTCCTCGGGGGAGTACGGGGAGATGACGGGCGCGAGGAAGGACACGAGGATGACGAGGGCGAGGACGAGGATCGAGATCTTCGATCCGAGCGACATCGCCGAGATCCGCGTGAAGCGCGAGCCCGGGCGCGTGACCTTGTCGAGTTTGAGCTTCTGATTCATCATCACACCGATCGGATTCGCGGGTTAATGAGCAGGTAGAGCATGTCGACGATGATGTTGACGACGATGAACGCGATCGCGACGACGAGCGCCCCGCCCTGGACGAGGGTCACCCAGTTCTGCTGGATGCCCTTGAGGAGGACCGCCTTGCCCATGCCGTCGATCGAGAAGATGATCTCGATGACGACCGCACCGCCCATGAGGTAGCCGATCCTCAGGCCGAGAACGGTCACGGGGGTGATGAGCGCGTTGCGCAGGACGTTGCGGGCGACGACGATCCACTTCGGGATGCCCGCGCCGAGGGCCGTGCGGACGTAGTCGCGGTCCAGCTCCTCGACCATCGAGGTGCGCACGACCCGGGTCATCTGGCCGACGACGGGGACGGCGAGCGCGATGGAGGGCAGCAGCATGCGCAGGAACCAGCCGAGGGGGTCGTCGCTGAAGTGCGGGAGCGCGCCGGAGACGGGGAGCTTCTGGACGAAGGCCATGACGAGGAGGGCTGCGAGCCAGAAGGAGGGGGTTCCGATCGAGATGACGGAGAAGACGCGGATCAGCTGGTCGGGCCACGAGTCCCGGTGGAGGGCCGCGAGCACGCCGAGCGGGAAGGAGATGAGGATCGCGAAGAGCAGGCCGAGGAAGGTGAGCTGCATGGTGATCGGGAGCGCGGTGCCGATGAGGTCGGAGACCCTGTTGCCGGTGCCGACCCCGTAGGTGCCGAGGTCCCCGTGGAGCATCCCGAGGAGGTAGTTGCCGTACTGGACGAGCAGCGGGTCCTTGAGCCCGTGCTCGAGGCGGTAGGCCTCGAGGGCCTCGGGGCTCGCCGTTTCACCGAGTGCCGAGTAGGCCGGGTCGATCGGCGAGAGCGACATGATGAAGAAGACGAGGGCGGAGACGCCGATGATCATGATCGGCAGGGCGAGCAGGCGCCGCCCGATGAGCCTCAATAGATTGTTCACTGCTTCACTCCTGGAGACGGCACGGCTTCACTCCTCATTCGTTCGTCCCGCAGCATGAAGGAGGGGCGGCGGCGCGCACCGCCCCTCCTTCATGCGTTCCGGTTGTCGTTCCGGCCGGGCCCGGTCCTCATCGCCGCTCGGGTCGTCCGAGCGATCGGGAGCCGAGGGCGCCCCTGGCCGGCTTCAGCTCACTTGACCTTGACGTCGATGAGCTGGATGCCCGTCGCGGCGATCGACTTGAAGCCGTCGAGCTTCTCGCCGTTGTACGCGGTGAGCATGTTCTTGTGGAAGAGCGGGTAGAGGACCGCCTGCTCGGCGAGGAGGTCCTGGGCCTCGCCCCACTTCTGCTTCGCGGCGTCGCCGTCGAGCTGGAGCGCCTCGTTGAAGAGGGCCTGGAAGGCCTGGAAGGTCTCCGGATCGGACTTCTGCCAGAAGGTGCGCTTCTGGGTCCAGACGTTGTCGCCGTTCCACCACGAGAGGATGATGCCCGGATCGGCGCCGAAGACCGAGGGGTCGCCGGGGGCGAGGACGAGGTCGTAGGTCGGCTCGTCGACGTCGGTGACGTTCGAGTAGAGGTCGGCCGAGGCCATCGGCGAGTGGTTGACGGTCAGGCCGAGGGCCTCGAGGTCGGACTTGATCTGCGGGACGAGGTTGGTGACCCACGGGTGGTCGGTCGTCACGAGGTTGATCGTGAGGCCGGAGACGCCCGCCTCGGCGAGGAGGGCCTTCGCGCCCTCGAGATCGTAGGAGAGCTGGGTCGCGGTCTTCTTGTAGGCCGGGTTGGACTCGGGGAGGAAGGAGGTCGCCTCAACGGCCTCGCCTTCCATGCCGACCTCGATGAGCTTCTTCTTGTCGATCGCCTTGTGGATCGCCTGGCGGACCTTCGCGTCGTTGAAGGGGGCCTTCATCGTGTTGAACATGAGGAAGGGGTTGCCGTAGCCGGGCACGGAGTCGACCGTCCAGCCGGCGGCCTTGAGCTGCTCGGCCGCAGAGGCGGGAACCGCCTCCATGACATCGGTCGTGCCGTCGAGGGCCGCGGCGAGGCGCGCGGAGTCGTCCTTGAGGACGTGCCAGCGAAGGGTCTTGACGGTGGCCGGGTGAGCGCCGTTGTAGAACTCGTTGGGCACCGCGGTGATCTCGGTCGGCGTGATCGACTCGTACTTGTAGGGGCCGGTGCCGATCGGGTGCGCCTTGAGCTCGTCGTCGTTCATGGCCGTCGGGACGACCTTCATGTCCGCGAAGCGGGCGGCGACGTTGGCGAAGGGGTAGTTGAGCTCGACGGTGATCGTCTTGTCGTCCTTGGCGGTCACGGACTTCACGAAGTCGAAGAACTGGCCGTAGATCGAGCCCTCTGCGGTCGTGCGGCCGTAGGAGCTCAGGACGTCCTCGGTGGTGACCTCCTTGCCGTCGGAGAATTTCGCACCGTCGCGGAGGGTGATCTCGTACACGGTGTCGGAGACCGCCACCGGGTCGCCGCTCGCGAGGGCGGGGAAGGCCTCATAGGTGGACATGTCGAGCTGGTAGAGGCCTTCGAGGACCTGGAGGTTCGATCCGACGGCGAGCGCCGAGGAGGTGATCGAGCTGTAGTCGGTGGTCTCGTAGGCGACGCCGGCGTTGATCTCGCCGCCGAGTCCGGTCGCGGCGGTGTCGCCGCTGGCCGCGGCATCGGTCGTGGATCCGCCGCCGCAGGCGGCGAGGGTCAGTGCGGCCGTCGCCATGAGGGCGACGCCCCCGGCCCAGCGCTTTCCAATCCGCATGGGTTCTCTCCTCATCATCGAGTGTCGAACGGTCACGAGGGGATGTCTCGCTTCCGATAGGATGACCATATGTTGTCTGACAACTTCGCGCAAGCGGTTTTCCGCACGAAGGGGGTCCGCGCAATGCATCAATTTGATAACGGCGGCGCCCATCCCCGGGATCATGCGGCTGATACCCTCTCAAAGGTGCCGAACTCGACGCCCGAAGGCCCTTCAGCGAACCGCTCCGCGATGACGATGGACGCGATCAAGCGCTATATCCTCGCCCACGAGCTCCAAACCGGCGACCCCCTGCCCACCGAGGCCGAACTCTGCGCGGACCTCGGCGTCTCGCGCTCCTCCGTGCGCGAGGCCATGCGCAAACTCGACGCGCTCGACATCGTCCACTCCCGTCGGGGATCAGGAAGCTACGTCGGCGCGATGTCCCTCGACCCGCTCGTCGAGACCCTCATCCTCCGCTCCGCCCTCGACGCCGGCGACGGCTACAAGTCCCTCGCCGAGGTCGTCGACATCCGCAAGGCGCTCGACCTCGGCATCGGCGTCGACCTCGTCACGGCCATGAGGGGAACGCGCAACTCGGAGCTCCGACGCTGCGTCGCCGAGATGCGCGAGCACGGGGACAAGGGCGAGAGCTACTACGAACAGGACATCAACTTCCACCTCGGACTGCTGAGCTACCTCGACAACAGGATCCTCAGCCAGCTCACCTCGGCGATGTGGCTCATCCACCGGACCGTCGGCCCCACCCTGCGTCAAGCCGGGCGCGAAGCCTCCCTGCTCACGGCCGCAGCCCACGACGCGATTCTCGACGCCTGCGAGAAGGGCGACCTCGACGACTACTACGCCGCCGTCGAACTCCACTACAGCCCCCTGCGCGATCTCCTCGACCGGCCCGACCCGGCAACAAGTCGGACATAGCCCCGAGCTCACCCGCCCCGCCCCGGCAACAACTCGGACACAACCCCCAACTCACCCGCCCCGCCCCGGCAACAACTCGGACATCACACAGGGGTTTCTCGCTGAATCCGCAGTCCAGATGAGGATTTGCGGCCCCTGTACTGCCGCAATGACCGACTTGTTGTCACAGACCCCGTATGTCACGTCCGACTTGTCGCCAGCAGCGGACCGCACACAGTCCGACTTGTCGCCGCAGAGCCGAAAGCTTCAGGTCAAGCCAACGCGTCTCGCCCTTATTAAGCCCATGCTCTGCCCTTTAACCCCGATCAGGGACTTGACCCATGCGCAGCAAGAAACCCCCGGAGGAATCCTCCGGGGGTTGACAGCTCGGGCCGTCCAGCGGACCTCGCGTCAGCGGGTCTCGCGGTGCTGGGTCGACTTGTGGCAGCGGGGGCAGTACTTCGCGAGCTCAAGACGATCCGGCGTGTTACGACGGTTCTTCTTCGTGATGTAGTTGCGCTCCTTGCACTCCGAGCAGGCCAGAGTGATCTTGGGGCGAACATCCTGAGACTTGCTTGCCACGGTGTGTCCTCTTTTGCTGAATAGTGGTGTCGTCGCGCGACCTTGATCGGTAGCGGGGGCGGGGCTCGAACCCGCGACCTCACGATTATGAGTCGTGCGCTCTGACCAGCTGAGCTACCCCGCCGCGGCGCGACCTGCGGCCGCGACCAGAGCCCCGAAAGGGAATCGAACCCTTGACCTTCTCCTTACCATGGAGACGCTCTGCCGACTGAGCTATCGGGGCAACGCGGAAGAGCCTAATCGAGTTCGGACCGCTTTCGCAATCCGCGCGACTGAGAAGGTCCTCACACGCAGATCCCGGTTGAACCGGGACTGTGGCGGGGGAGGGATTCGAACCCCCGAAGCATTCCGCGGCTGATTTACAGTCAGCTCCCTTTGGCCACTCGGGTACCCCGCCTTGCTCCGCTTTCGCGGTGCCGTGGAAGAATAACAGGAAAAGAACCCCGATTGCCAATCGAGCATCGGGTTCAATCGATAACGACGTGAACAGGCCGCTCACGTCCGCTACTCGAAAGGAAGATCGTGGCTGACTCCTCATTCGACATCGTTTCCAAACTCGACCGCCAGGAGGTCGACAACGCGGTGAACCAGACCGCGAAAGAGATCGCGACCCGCTACGACTTCCGCGGCGTCGACGCCTCGATCCGTTTGAGCGGCGACGCGATCGAGATGGAGGCGAACTCGTCCGAACGCGTCATGGCGATCCTCGACGTCCTCCAGACCAAGCTCATCCGCCGCGGCCTCTCGCTCAAGTGCCTCGACTACAAGGACCGCGAGCCCAAGGCCTCGGGCAAGATCTACAGGCTCGTCACGCCCCTGAAGGAGGGCATCGCGCAGGACACGGCGAAGAAGATCGCCAAGCTCATCCGCGACGAGGGCCCCAAGGGCGTCAAGGCCCAGATCCAGGGCGACGAGCTCCGCGTCTCCTCGAAGTCGCGAGACGACCTCCAGGCGGTGATCGCACTGCTCAAGGGCCCCGAGGGCGACAAGCTCGACACCGCCCTCCAGTTCGTCAACTACCGCTGAGATTCTTCACACACGCGCTTGGCTCCGGTCGGAGCGCTCCGACCGGAGAAG
>NZ_JBNOYB010000063.1:0-6624 GCF_050312375.1 Schaalia sp. | reverse complement strand
ATACTCAGTACATCAAGCCCGACGTCGTCACCGTCGGCATGGGTCTGGCCGCTTCGATGGGGCAATTCCTCCTCACCGCGGGCGCCCCCGGCAAGCGCTACATCACGCCGCACACGCGCGTCCTGCTCCACCAGCCCCTCGGCGGTGCGGGCGGCTCGGCGACCGAGATCCGCATCAACGCCGACCTCATCCTCAAGATGAAGAAGGAGCTCGCCGAGATCACGGCCGAGCGCACCGGCAAGTCGGTCGAGCAGATCGAGCTCGACGCCGATCGCGACCACTGGTTCAGCGCGCACGAGGCCCTCGAATACGGCTTCGTCGACAAGGTGATCGAGACGCCGCAGGAAGTCGGCTCGCTCGGTCGGGAGGGAGAGAAGCGATGAGCACCGCCCCTTACTTCGAGGCCGTCGCCCGCCAACTGCCGCAGGCCCGCTATGTCCTGCCCAATTTCGAAGAGCGCACGGCTTACGGCTTCAAGCGCCAGGACCCCTACGCGAAGCTCTTCGAGGACCGGATCGTCTTCCTCGGGGTCCAGGTCGATGACGCCTCCGCCGACGACGTGATGGCTCAGCTCCTGGTCCTCGAGTCGCAGGACCCGGATTCGCTCATCACGATGTACATCAACAGCCCCGGTGGCTCCTTCACGGCGCTCACCGCGATCTACGACACGATGCAGTACATCCGTCCGCAGATCCAGACCGTCTGCCTGGGCCAGGCCGCTTCGGCCGCCGCGGTCCTGCTCGCAGCGGGCTCTCCGGGCAAGCGCCTGGCCCTGCCCAACGCCCGCGTCCTCATTCATCAGCCGGCGATGGAGGGCATGCAGGGGCAGGCCTCCGACATCCAGATCGTCGCCGATGAGATCGACCGCATGCGCCTGTGGCTCGAGGAGACCCTCGCGAAGCACTCGGGCACGCCGGTCGAGCAGATCCGCCGCGACATCGAGCGCGACAAGATCCTCACCGCGCCCCAGGCGAAGGATTACGGCCTCATCGACCAGGTGCTGGAGTCGCGCAAGGCTCAGTGACCCGACCGAATGACGCGGGGCCCCTCCTCAAGAGGGGCCCCGCTCTTCGTCCGTCGAACGCCTATTCGCATCCGGGGATCGGCAAGACCGCGCCTCCCGAGCGGATCGAGCGCGCGCCGAACACGGCCGTGGCGACGGCGTCCCTCGCATCCTTCGCGCTCGTGACGGTCGCGCCTCCCGAATCGAGGAAGCCGAGGAACTCGGCCATCGTGAGGCGGTCCGCGTCCTCATGGCCGCCGGCGTCGCCGAGGATCGGGTACTCGAGATCGCCCTCGGGGGCGTAAGCGTGCCGCCGGTTCCATACGCGGACGACTCCGCCCTCGCCGTCGCCGAAGTTCTCGAGGCGCCCCGCGTCGCCGATGACCGTGTAGTTGCGCCAGTAGTCGGGCGTGAAGTGGCACTGCTGGTAGGAGGCGAGCACGCCGTTCGACAGGCGCATCTGGATCATCGAGATGTCTTCGACGTCGATGACGGGATTGAGATCCCGTGACGCGCGCGGCGGCCAATTGTCGTAGGAGAACCAATCAGGCATCGTGCGATCGGAGTTGTCCCTCCGACTGGCGACCCCGCCGTACACCATGAGGCCGCCGAGGCCCTGGACGAGCTCGCTGGAGGCGCCCGCCAGGTAGTGGATGACGTCGATGTCGTGAGCGCCCTTCTGCAGGAGGAGGGTGCCCGAGCGGCTCCGGTCCGCGTGCCAGTCCTTGAAGTAGTAGTCGCCGCCGTTGCCGACGAAGTGACGGCACCAGATCGCCTGGACCCGGCCGATCGCGCCCTCGTCGATGAGGCGCTTCATCAGGCGGACGACGGACATATGGCGCATGTTGTGCCCGACGTAGAGCGGCGTGCCGGTCCGCCTCGCGACCCGCAGGATCTCGTCGGCGTCCTCGACGGTGATGGCCATCGGCTTCTCGAGGTAGACCCCGATCCCCGCTTCCAGGAGCTCGGCGGCCACCGCCGTGTGGACGTCATCCGGGGTCGTGACGATCGCGCCCGCGACCCTGCCCGAGCCGGGCCCGCCGGTCGCGCTGATGAGCTCGGCGGTGCTCGAGTGGAGGGCGACCTCGTCACCGAAGAGGGCGCGCGCCCGATCCCGCCCCGAGGGTGAAGGATCGACGGCCCAGGCGATCCGGGATCCGGGTTCGAGGGAGGGGATGTGGGCGCCGATGACGGCGCGCGCTCCGCATCCGACGACTGCGTAGAGCTTCTCACTCATGGGAGTGCTCCTCTTCCTCCTCCGTTCCCCCGCTTTCACGCAGGGCGATGTCGATGACGGTGCCGCGCCCCTGCGGAAGGGGGAAGGTGAAGGCGTCGTCCTGCTCGGGTGGGGCGAAACTGAGGAAGGCGACATCCGGGTAGGCCTCGATGACCCAGGACTTCGCGACGTGCACGTGCCCGTCGCCGCCGATGAGCCGAACCGATTCGATGTCCTGCGGGCGCACTCCGACCAGGGGAAGCGGGCCGATGGGCTCTTCCCAGACGTGGGCGTACAGGTGGGAGCCGCGCATGGTCCAGCGCCCCCATTCGGGCTTGGCGATCCCCGCGGGACCCGCCCCCTTCAGCGCCTCCTCGTGCGCATGGACCCATGCGCCGAAGGCCCTGAGCGTTTCGGCGGATTCGGCCGGGATGCGCCCCTGGCCGTCCGGGCCGACGTTGAGCAGGAGGTTGCCGCCCTTGGAGACGATTTCGACGAGTTTGGCCGCGAGGGTCGAGGGGGCCTTCATCGCGGTATCCGAATGATGCCAGGCCCAATGGTTGTTGAGGGTCACGCAGGACTCCCATGGCACCGGGGCGCCGTCCTCGCCGAGGATCCCCGAGGGAGGGATGAGTTGTTCGGGGGAGACGAAGTCGCCCGCGAAGGGGCTCGGCTCGGCGGTGACGATCGAACCGAAGGCGGAGGCCGACACCTCGAGGCGATTGTCGATGAGGACCTGCGGTTGGAGGGAGCGGACCATCTCCACGAGTTCGCGCGCCCGCCACCGCTCGCCTGTCATCTCGTCGTAGGAGAAGTCGAACCAGAGGATGTCGAGTGCGCCGTAGTTCGTGCACAGCTCCTTCACCTGCGCGTGCATCTTCGTGAGATAGGCGTCGAAGTCGTGTCGGACTCCGTGGAAGGCGGGGTCGTTGCGCTGGGGGTGGAAGGCGTCCCCCCAGACGGGGTAGTCGGGGTCGGCCCAGTCGATGAGGCTGAAGTAGAGTCCGACGCGCAGCCCCTCGGCGCGGAAGGCCTCGAGGAACTCGGCGACGAAGTCGCGGCCGGGCGTCATCTTCGCCGAGGTGAAGTCCGAGTGGGCCGAGTCGAAGAGGCAGTATCCGTCGTGGTGCTTGGCGGTGAGGATCGCGTACTCCATCCCCGCCTCCTTGGCCAGCCGCGCCCATTCGTGGAAGTCGACGGACTCGGGGTTGAAGGCCTTCGCCCAGGGGAGGTAGTCCTGGGCGGTCATCTCCTCGTGAGAGCGGACCCATTCGCCCCGACCGAGGAGGGAGTAGACGCCCCAGTGGATGAACATTCCCAGACGGGCGCGCCGGAACCATTGCGAGCGGGCGAAGCGTTCGGGCACGGCGGGAGGGGTGTAGCGCCGGGGGATCCGGGGGCTTTCAGAAACCATGGGACATGCTCCAGGGGGCGATGCGGGCGGCACGAATGAGGTCTTCGGGCAGCGGAGGGAAGTGACGGTCGACGGGGGTGCGGATCCCGGCGACGAGTGCGCTCAGGGAGTCGATGCCGTGCACGGTCCGCATTCCGGGGTCCGCGCTCTCGCGGTGCGCGCGGGCGCGACCGTCGTCGAGTTCGAGGACGAAGACGCCGGTGTTGGCGTTGAAGAGCCCGTCTCGCACGGCGAAGCGCCAGTGCCCGCTGATGCCTTCGGACCAGGGGCGCGCTTCGAGAGCGGCGGCGAGGTCGAGGACGCGCGCCATCGGCGTGACCCGGGCGCCGAGTGAGGCGTTCGCGCTCAGCCAGTGCCAGGCGGAGTCGTGCGGGGCGCCGTAGATCTCGACGGTGTCGATCCCGGTGTGGGAGGCGAGCAGGGCGAGGGCGTGCTCCCAGGCCTCGGCGTCGAGGGAGTGGAGGAAGTCGCAGGTGAGGGTCGCGCCCTCGCGCGTGAATCGCGTGAATGCGCGGATGCCGTCGGAGGAGGGCGCCTCCTCGGACTCAGCGGGGCCCTCGATGACGAGGTCGACGGTGGCGCCCGTGGGGCGGGCGAGCGGTCCGACGACGCCGTTGAGCCCCCGGGTCGCGGCGTCCAGGGCCTCGGCCCGGGACCGGTCGTCCTCGGGATCGAGGATCCGTCCGCGCAGGGCCTGCGAGCGGCGGGCTCGGAGGAGGTCGGCGCTCGGGATCCGCACGGCGTCGCGCTGGGCGACGATGGCGTACCCCAGGGGACGGTAGATCGCAGGGGCGGCGGGATAGAGGAGGGAGAAGAGCGCTCCGGAGTCCGACTGGCGGGTGAGGAGCTCGCGCATCATCCGAGTCGCGAGCCCCCGGCCCCGGTGGGGGAGGGCGACGGTGACGTCACAGACTCCGGCGGCGGGCAGGGTGCGCTCGCCGAGCCTGAGCGCGAGGGGGTGCGAGGCGGCCGTCGCGATGAGGGCGCCCTCGTCGAAGGCCCCGAGGGCGTAGGGGGTGGCGCGCTCGAGGCTCCACGACGCCGGCCGCAGGGGGGAGGAGCCGAAGGCCTCGCGCATCGCGCGTTCGTAGTCGGCGAGGTCGTGGTCGGAGAGGCGTCGGATCTCCATCAGCTCTTCACCGCCCCTGCGACCATTCCGGCGACGATGTGCTTCTGCGCGAAGAGGTAGACGATGAGGACGGGGATCACGGAGACGACGATGTTCGCGCAGACCAGCGCGTAGTTGTACGAGTGCATGCCCTGGAAGTCGAAGACGGTCATCGGCATCGTCCACTTGCTCTGATTGGGCATGAGGAACAGGACGTTCTGGAACTCGTTCCACGCGTAGGTGACGAGCAGGACGAGGCTCGTGACGGACACGGGGCGCAGCAGGGGCAGGATCACTTGGAAGAAGGTCCGGATCGGTCCGGCTCCGTCGATGATGGCGGCCTCATCGAGGCTGCGCGGGAGGCGCTGGATGAATCCCACGTACATGAGCGTGATGAAGGGGATCTGGATGCCGACGTCGACGAGGATGAGGCCGGTGAAGGTCCCGTAGAGCCCGAGCGCCTGGAGGACTTTGATGGCGGGGATGAAGCTGAAGGGGGCGATCATCCCGGCGAGGAGGTACTGGTAGGCGCGTGCGGGGAAGCGGGCGGGGGAGCGGGCGATGACGTAGGCGGCCATGGCGCAGACGAGGACGGTGAGCCCGGTGACGCCGACGGAGACGATGAGCCCGTTGAGGAGGCCGCGGGCGACGCCCTCGGTCCCCAGGACGGTCGCGTAGTTCTCCCACCGGGGGTGCGCGGGCAGGCTGAAGTCCATGATCTTCGACTCGGCCTCCGACTTGACGGAGGTGAGGAGGACCAGGGAGAGGGGGATGAGGTAGATCGCGCTGATGAGCGCGGCGACGAGGTAGATGAAGCCCAGTCGAAGCGCTTTGCGCGTTCTCGCCGCCGATGAGGGGGAGCGGCGGGGCGCCCGCTTGGGGGAGTGTGCGGCGTTCATTCGGCATCGGCCTCGTTTCGGCGGATGAGGGTGTTGATGAAGAAGGCGAGGGCGGTGATGAGGACGAATTGCGCGAAGCTCGCCGCAGCGGGGATCGCAAGCGACCCGGTGACCATCTGTTTCGCGATGAAGGTGGAGATCACTTCGGTCGAGTGACCGGGCCCGCCTCCTGTGGTCGCGTAGATGATGTCGAAGGCCTTCATCCCGGAGATGAACGTGAGGAGGAGCGCGAGATTGATCGCGTGCGCGACGAGGGGGAGTTTGACGTTCCACATCACGCGCACGGCTCCGGCGCCGTCGATCCGGGCCGCTTCGATGGTCTCCTGCGGGACGGACTGGAGGGCGGCGAGGACGATGACGACGGTCCAGCCGACTCCGACCCAGACGTCGACCGCTGCGACGGAGGCGAGGGCGGTGTCGAAGTCGCCGAGCCAGGGGCGGGCGAGGGAGTCGAGGCCGATGACGCGGAGGAATCCGTTGAGGATCCCGTCGTTGTCCAGGAGGAAGTTGAACACCATGCCGACGACGACGAGGGAGACCATGATCGGCGCGTACACGAGGGCGCGCAGGAAGTCCCGGCCGACGAAGGCCTGATCGAGGAAGAGCGCGAGGAGGACTCCGAATCCGGTCTTGCCGAGGGTGACGAGCAGGGCGAAGACGAACTGGTGGAGGACGGCCGGGATGAATTGGCCCGACGAGGCGAAGAGCGTCTCATAGTTGGCCAGGCCGACGAAGCGCATCGCCGAGGACGTGAGCTTCGCGTCGGTGAGCGAAAGGCCGAGTCCGACGAATGCGGGCACGATGTAGAAGATCGTGAAGATGAGGAGGGCCGGTGCGAGGAAGGCCGTGGGGTATGTCTTGAGCACTCGCTTCGAGGGGTGGGCCATGGTTGCTCCTTGGATGCCGAGCCGGGGCTCCGCAGCGCGGATGAGGTGTGGGGGTGATGCGGCCGGGGCGCGGGCCGAGACGAGGGCCCGCGCACGT
>NZ_JBNOYB010000062.1:0-18322 GCF_050312375.1 Schaalia sp. | reverse complement strand
ATGACGTCTACCGCGTGTCCGTCGCGGGTTCGACGGTGACGAATACCTTCGATCGGGAGGTTCCTCCGACGCCGGGCGGCGGGGGTGAGGAGTTCACTCCGAATGCGAACGGCAAGATCGCGGTCCAGAAGCTCTGGAAGGGCGCTGATGGGACGGCGATCGCCTGGCCCGAGGGCGCGGTCGTCACGCTCAACGTGGTGAAGGTCGAGGACGGTCAAATCGCGGCCGCCGTCGAGCTCGCCTCTGCCGAGCCCGTGGAGGTCTCGGGTCTGGAGTCCGGTGTGAAGTACAGGCTCGTCGAGGCCGGGGCGCAGAACGGTGAAATCGTGATCTCCGGCGGAATCTACAAGGTCTCGCTGGCCGGTACGAGCGTCACCAACACCTTCGACCGGGAGGTTCCGGAGGATCCGGATAATCCCGGTGGTGACAATCCGGATAACCCGGGTGGCGATAATCCGGACAACCCCGGTGGTGAGGATCCGAATAACCCCGGTGGAGGTACTCCGAATGATCCGAAGGGGAAGCGGAGCGGGTCGCTCGCCAAGACGGGCGTCGCCCTCGGTGGCGCTTCACTGGCGGCGGGCGTCATGGCCGCGCTCGGCATCGCCCTGCTCGGCGCGGTGAGGCGACGCGAAGACTGAGTCCTCGCACTCGAGGAGTCGAGAAGACTCCGTCCGGGAGGGGCTGCGACCCGATGGTCGCAGCCCCTCCCTCCTTCCGCCGCGCGGACGCCCTCGCCGCGCGGGGTTCCCGAGCGGGAAAGGGGAGGACCCGAAGGGCGTCCCGGCCCGACGCTGCGAAGCGATGCCTAGAACTGCCGGATCCGCTCGATGAGATCGGCGCGCGATGCGCGCGCCCGCGCCTCGAGGGCGGAACGGGGGAGGACCCACGATCGTGTCCTCGCCGCTCGCCCCGAGCGGCCCTCCGCCTCCGCGAGCGAGGCGTCGAGGGCCCGGAGCAGCTGGGGAAGCGCGTAGAAGGCTCCCCGCGAGGGCGCCGAGCGGAGCACCCTCGCGAGGAGGGTGAGGCGCCCGTGGCTCCATGCGGCGCTCGGCACTCGCCGGATCCTCAGAAGTTCGGGGCGGCGCACGGGCCGCCCCGACGCCTCCTGCTCGATGAGGAGGCGGCTCGCGGATTCAGCGAAGTCGACGGGGCCCGAGACGACGATGTGCAGATGGGCGCCGGAGGGGCGCTCGTCGAGGAGCGCCAGGAGGAAGTCCTCCCAGTCGTGCAGGCTCGCCTCGTCGCGATCGATCGGGGATCGGGGGCCCCGCTCCTGCGCCTCCGGGCGGGGGCGCAGAACATCGAGGGCGGTCATCGCCGCGACGAGGCCGCCCGGGCAGGCTCCCTTCATGTGGGGCCCGCGCCTCGAACGGAGGAAGGCCCGGCTCGTCACGGGATCGAGGACGACGCCGATCGCCGCGAGATCGGGGGAGACGAGGGCGCCCGCGATCTCGACCAGGCGGTGGCGGGCAAGGGCCCGCCCCTCGGGGTTGATCCGCAGATCCGTGCGGATCCTCGTGATCGTCGAGGCGGACAGGCCGAGTCTGGCCGAGAGCTCGCGGGTTGAGGCCGGTTCGGGAAGATGATCGTTCCGCTCGATCGCGTCGACGGCTTCTTTGAGGAAGAAGCCGGGGATCGAGGGCGGGCGCCCCGCCCCTCTGGCCCGTCCCGCGAAGGAGGCGATGCCCTCATGGGCGAATGCCCTCCGCCAGTTGCGGGCCGTCGTGGGCGAGATCGAGAACTCCTCGGCGAGTGTATCGTTCGTCACACCTCGGGCGCTGCGGAGGAGGAACTGTGCACGGCGGGCGTCCCCAGGGCGCGTGATCGAGTCGAAGGCGACACGATCGAGCACTTCCCGCCGACGCGGATGAATCTGCAGAATCGCGGGCTTCGCAGGGCTCATCGAGTGCGCGTCCGAGTATTCGCAGGCCCGGCCTTCCCCCGCTGCGCCATGCGATGAAGACACCAGTTCATTGTCATGCATCCGACCATACACTCAAGAAGCATGTCCACGGTCTTGGCCCCAATCCCCGCGTTGCGCAGCGGGATCCGCGAAAGCCTCGGCGATGCCGAACTCGCCGATTTCGACGCCCTCGCCGATGAACTCATCGGCATCGACCGCCTCGGCATCGCCTACTCCGGCGGTGTCGACTCCGCCCTCCTCCTCGCCGTCGCCGCCGAGGTCCTCGGCCGCGATCACGTCGTCGCCCTCCTCGGCGTCTCCCCCTCCCTCGCCGCCTCCGAACGCCGGATCGCCCGCGACGTCGCCGCCCGCATCGGCGTCGAGCTCGTCGAATTCGATCCCGGCGAGGCCGAGCTCGCCGGATACCGCGCGAACGGCCTCGACCGCTGCTTCTTCTGCAAATCCGCCCTCTTCACCGCGATCGACGAACGGATCGTCGCCGAGCACGACCTCGACGCCGTCGCCTACGGGGAGAACATCGACGACTCGGCGAGGCCCGACCGCCCCGGATCGCGTGCGGCCCGCGAGCACCGCGTCCTCGCGCCCCTGGCCGCAGCAGGCCTGACGAAGCCGAGGATCCGGGCCCTCGCCCGCGCCCTCGACCTCCCCGTAGCGGACAAGCCCGCGGCCCCCTGCCTCGCCTCCCGCATCCCCCACGGCGAGGAGGTGACCCCGGAGAAACTCCGCCAGGTCGAGGACGCCGAGTCCGTCGTCCGCGCGCAGGGCTTCAGCGATTGCCGCGTCCGCCACCACGGCACGGTCGCGCGCATCGAGGTGCCCGAGACGGAACTCGACCGACTCCTCGACCCCGCGGTGCGCCGGAGCCTCATCCGCGGAGTCCGCGAGGCCGGATTCCTCCACGTCGCCTTCGACCTCGCAGGCCTCCAATCCGGGCTCTTCAGCCTCACGCTCCTCAAAGGGGCGGCTCATGACTGAGGACGCCGCCTCCGCCCCGCTCCGCCGAACAGCCGGCTCCGAGACGGGCATCGTCGAGCTCGACCTCCAACGCGAGCAGCGCCGCGGCTACCCCGAGGCGATCTACTGCGAGGGCAAATCGGTCGAGGACCTGCGCACGATCGCGCGCCTCGTCGCCCAGCACCCGCAGGCCGCCCGCCTCTTCACGAGGGCGAGCGCCGAGAAGGCCGAAGCGATCCTCGAAATCCTCCCCGATGCGCACCACGACCCGGTCGCCCGCCTCCTCGCATGGCCCCCGACCCCGCCCTCCCCGCAGGGCCTGCGCGTCATCGTCGCCTGCGCCGGAACCTCCGACCTGCCCGTCGCCCGTGAAGCGCTCCTGACCGCCCGCTACCTCGGCCGCGAAGCCTCCCTCATCGCCGATGTCGGCATCGCCGGCGTCCACCGGACCCTCGCCCGCACCGGCGAGTTCCGGGCCGCCGGAGCGATCATCGTCGCCGCGGGGATGGACGGCGCCCTGCCCGGCCTCATCGCCGGACTCGTCTCCTGCCCCGTCGTCGCACTCCCCACCTCCGTCGGCTACGGGGCCGCCTTCAACGGCCTCGCGCCGCTCCTCACCATGCTCAACGCCTGCGCCCCCGGAGTCGGCGTCGTCAACATCGACAACGGCTACGGCGCCGGGCACCTCGCCGCACAGATCACGGCACCGCGATAAGCGCCCGCATTCATCCGCTCACCTCCCACGGTGCGCGGCCCCGCCCTCGAAACCCATACCCCGCATCCCAGGAGGCATCATGCCGAGCATCACCCTGCCCTACGACCGCCGCACGATCGAGGCGAGCATCCCCGAGAAGAACTTCGCAGGGCTCATCCAGTCCGGCGCCGAGGACTTCCGCAACCCCCTCGGTGAGGCCGAAACCGTCGAACGCTCCCTCGACAACCCCATCGGCTCGCCGAGCCTCGAGGAACTCGCCAAGGGCAAGAAGGACATCGTCCTCATCTCCTCCGACCACACGCGCCCCGTCCCGAGCCGCATCATCACGCCGATCATCCTGCGCCGCATCCGCTCGGTCGCCCCCGACGCGCGCATCCGGATCCTCGTCGCGACCGGCTTCCACCGCCCCTCGACCCGCGAAGAACTCATCGACAAGTACGGCGAGGAGATCGTCGCCAACGAGGAGATCGTCATGCACGTCTCCACCGACGACTCCGCCATGGTCAAGATCGGACGGCTCCCCTCAGGCGGCGACGCGATCATCAACCGGATCGCCTACGAGGCCGACCTGCTCCTCGCCGAGGGCTTCATCGAATCCCACTTCTTCGCCGGCTTCTCCGGCGGGCGCAAGGCGGTCCTGCCGGGGGTCGCCTCCTACAAGACGATCATGGCGAACCACTCCGGCGAATTCATCGACTCCGACAAGGCCCGCACAGGCAACCTCTCCCACAACCCCATCCACGAGGACATGGAATGGGCGGCGCGCACGGCCGGTCTCGCCTTCATCGTCAACGTCGTCCTCGACGGCGAGAAGAGGATCATCGGCTCCTTCGCAGGCGACATGGTCGAGGCCCACAAGGTCGGATGCGACTTCGTCGAGAAGCTCGCGACCGTCCCCGCCGTCCCCTGCGACATCGCCGTGTCGACCAACGGCGGCTTCCCCCTCGACCAGAACATCTACCAGGCCGTCAAGGGCATGACCGCCGCCGAGGCGACGAACAAGGAGGGCGGAGTCATCATCATGGTCGCTGGCTGCGCCGACGGCCACGGCGGCGAGGGCTTCTACCGCAACCTCGCCGACGTCGCCGACCCGAAGGAGTTCCTCGAGGCCGCGATCAACACCCCGCGCCTCGAGACCGTCCCCGACCAGTGGACCAGCCAGATCCTCGCCCGGATCCTCGTCCACCACCGCGTGATCCTCGTGTCCGACCTCGTCGATCCCGCCCTCGTCACCGGCATGCACATGGAGCTCGCGACGAGCTTCGACGAGGCCCTCGCCCGCGCCTTCGAGATCGAGGGCCCCGAGGCGAAGGTCGCGGTCATCCGCGACGGCCTCTCCGTCATCGTCAAGTGACGCCCACCCGACCCATCCGTCCCGCACATCACACAGAAATGGGAGACACCATGGACTGGCAGCGACTCCTCTTCGAATTCCTCGGAACCGGCCTCATGATCCTCTTCGGCGTCGGCGTCCACAGCGACGAAGTCCTCGTCAAGACGAAGTACCGCGGCTCCGGCCACATCTTCGCGATCACGACCTGGGCCTTCGGCATCTCCGTCGTCCTGTGGATCTTCGGCGGCGTGTGCATCAACCCGGCGATGGCCCTCACCCAGGCGATCCTCGGCCTCCTCCCGTGGTCGATGTTCGTCCCCGTCGCCATCGCCGACCTGCTCGGCGCCTTCGTCGGCGCCCTCATCGTGTGGGTGATGTACGCCGACCACTTCAAGGCCTCCGCGGACGAGGTCGACCCGATCGCCGTGCGCAACATCTTCTCGACGAACCCCAACTGCCGGAACCTCCCGCGCAACTACTTCGTCGAGGCGCTCGCGACTGCGATCTTCCTCACCGCGATCCTCGCCGTCGACAAGAACCCGAACTTCACCGTCCAGCTCCCCATCGCCGTCGGACTCATCGTCTGGGCGGTCGGCATGGGCCTGGGCGGAACCACGGGCTTCGCGATGAACCAGGCCCGCGACCTCGGCCCGAGGCTCGCCTACCAGGTGCTGCCCATCAAGAACAAGGCGGACAACGACTGGGCCTACGGGCTCATCGTCCCGGGCACCGCGCCCTTCGTCGGCGCGATCGCCGCGGCGCTCTTCCTCCGCTACGTCCTGCCGCTCGGCCTGTGACCCCGCCCGTCCCGCCGAGACCTCAGCCCCTCGGCGGGACCGGGCAGTGATTTCGGAACGAATTCAGGAGATCCCATGACCACCCTCTGGATCGACGCGACCGCGGGAGTCGCGGGCGACATGCTGCTCGGCGCCCTCATCGACGCAGGAGCCCCGATCGGGGGAGTGCGCGCCGCGATCGACGCGGTCGTCCCCGGCGCGATCGAGCTGTCGACCGAGCAGACCCGCCGCGGCGCGATGCGCGCCCGCCGGGCCCGAGTCGTCCAAGTCGGCGACCGCTCGTGCGAACGGACATGGGCGGCGATCCGCGCCCTCCTCGAGGAGTCCGCCCTCCACCCGCTCACCCGTCGACGTTCGCTCGCTGTCTTCGAAGCACTCGCCCGCGCCGAGGCGAAGGTCCACGGCTTCGGCCTCGACGAGGTCCACTTCCACGAGGTGGGCGGCCTCGACGCGATCGCCGACGTCGTCGGGAGCTGCGAGGCGATCCGGCTCCTCGGCGTCGACGAGGTCCGCGCGTCCTGGGTCGCACTCGGCAACGGCCGGGTCCGCGCGGCCCACGGCGCGATGCCCGTGCCCGTGCCCGCCGTCCTCGAACTCGCGACCGGCTGGACGGTCCGGGCACTGCCCGCGAAGGCCGACGCAGCGGACTTCGCGCATCTTCACGAGCACGCGCACGACGAGACGCATCACCACGCGCACGCCCATGAGCACGCCCACGCCCCTCACCCTCACTCCCACGAGGCAGCCCCCGGTCATGAGGAGGAGGCGGCGCTGCCGGCCGATCCTCGCGACATCGGTGAGCTCGCGACCCCGACGGGCCTCGCCCTCATCCGCGCCCTCGCCCCCGCCGCGAGCAGCCTCCCCTCCGGCACGCCGCTCGCGAACGGCGTGGGCGCCGGAGCCAAGGACTTCCCCGCCTGGGCGAACGTCGTCCGCGTCGTCCTCATCGACGAGGACGCGAGCCCCGCGCCGACGACGGGGGAGGCCGGGCGCGGGGCCCTCCACGCTTCCGCCCCCTCGAACACCGATGATGCGTCCTCGTCCCTCGTCGAGATCGCGGCGAACATCGACGACCTCGATCATCGCCTCGTCCCCGGCGTCATCGACGCTCTCCTCGGGGTCGGCGCCCTCGACGCGTGGGCGACGCCGATCCACATGAAGAAGGGGCGCCCCGCCCTCACGATCTCGGCCCTCGTCGACGACGGGCACCGGGCGGAGGCGGTCGAAGTCCTCCTGACGAGGACCTCGACCCTCGGCGTGCGCCAGACGCCGATCCGGCGAACGGTCCTCGACCGCCGGTGGCGCTCGATCGCGATCGACCTGCCGAACGGGAGCGGAACGCTCCTCGTCAAGATCGGCGAACGCCGAGGACGAGTCGTCCACGCGCAGGCCGAATGGTCATCGATCGCCGAGCTCGCCCGCCGCAGCGGATGCCACGAATCCGATCTCGCCCAACGGGCGGCCGCGGCGATCGTCGCCGCGGGGCTCGTGCCGGGGGCCCTCCTCGACGAACACGGGACCGGCACCGATCTCACAGGGAAGGAAGAAGACGATGAGCACTGACAGCATGCGGGCCCTGCGCGCAGGGGCGCGGATCAAACACCTGCCGACGATCCTCGTCATCGCGGGGATCCACCTCCTCGCCCTCGTCCTCCTCATCGCCGGGCGCGCCTGCGGCGCCGTGCCCTTCGCGCTCGCGGCCTTCGCCTACTCGCGGGGCCTCCTCCACGCCCTCGACGCCGACCACCTGTGCATGATCGACGGATCCACCCGCAAGTTCCTCGGCGAAGGGCGCGCCCCCGAAGGCGTCGGCCTCGCCTTCAGCCTCGGCCATTCGACGGTCGTCCTCGTCGCCGGCCTCGCCGTCACGAGCGGCGCGGCATGGATCCGCGACATCGTCGGCGCGGAGTCGGGCGCCGCGAGGGTCCTCGGTCTCATCGGCGCGGGAGTCTCGGCCTCATACCTTCTCGCCGTCGCCGCGGCGAACGTCCCGAACCTCTCCCACCACCACGGCTCGCACGGGCCGAAGGGGCCGTGGGCGCGTCTCCTCTCGAAGCCCCTGTCGAAGGTCCGCCACGTCGGGCACATCTACCTCTTCGGGATCCTCTTCGGCCTCGGATTCGACACGGCGTCGACGATCGCCCTCCTCATGATGACCGCGCTCGCGACGATGTCGGGATCGGCCCCGCTCGTCCTCATGGCGTTGCCACTGGCCTTCACGGCGGCCATGACCCTCGGGGACTCCGTGAACGCGAATCTCATGCTCTACGTCTACACGAGCGCCCAGGAGGCGACCCGCGCGCGCTTCAACGCGATCGTCACCGCGATCTCGATCCTGTGCGCGCTCGTCGTCGCCTCGGCGACTCTCATGGAGATCGTCTCCGAAGCGACGGGCCGGCCCCTTCCCGCCCTCGACACGACGCCGATCGCATGGGGTCTCCTCGCCCTCGCCATCGGCGGCTGCCTCGTCCTCGTCGTCCGCAAGAGCGCGCGCAGTCTCCGGCTCCCGTGAGCCCGGGCCGGCGGCACTGCGGGACGAGGGCCCGAGTTCCTTAGAGACCTGCGCGAACCTCACGATCGTCTCCCGCACGGGGTCCGAGCGTTGAGACGCGGGCGGATGCGGGAATGAGCGCGGTTCAAGCTTGAACCCGGAAGGGCCTTCCGGTCGGCGCCCGACGCGCGGACCGGACGCGAAGGAGGAGGAACGATGATCAGAGTCGCGATCAACGGATACGGCAATCTCGGACGAGGCGCGGAACGCGCGATCGCGAAGAACGACGACATGGAGCTCGTCGTCGTCTTCACGCGCCGCGACCCCTCCTCGATCACGACCCTCGGAGCCCCCGTCGTCCATGTCGAGGACGCGGCCGGGTGGGTCGACAAGGTCGATGTCTGCCTCAACTGCGGGGGCTCTGCGACCGATCTCGAATATCAGGGGCCGGCGACTGCGGAGTTCTTCCACACGGTCGACTCCTTCGACACGCATGCGAAGATCCCGAGCTATTTCGCTGCGGTTGACGCCGCCGCGAAATACACCGGTCATGTCGCGCTGATCTCGACCGGCTGGGATCCGGGGCTCTTCTCGATGCTTCGCGTCCTCGGAGACGCGGTCCTGCCCGATGGGACCTCGACGACCTTCTGGGGCCCGGGAGTGTCCCAGGGGCATTCGGACGCGATCCGCCGCATCGACGGGGTGCTCGATGCCCGCCAGTACACGCTTCCCGTGCCCGAAACCGTCGAGGCCGTGAAGTCCGGCGCCGAGGTCGAACTCACCACCCGTTCGATGCACACGCGCGACTGCTACATCGTCGCCGCCGAGGGCGCCGACCTCGACCGGATCGCGAAGGAGGTCACCGAGATGCCCGACTACTTCGCCGACTACGACACGACGGTCCATTTCATCACGGCCGAGGAGATAGCGGAGCACCACGCGGGTCTGCCCCACGGCGGCACGGTCATCCGCAAGGGGAGGACCTCCGAGGGGACGGGGCAGCGGATCGGCTTCGAGCTCGAACTCGACTCGAATCCGGAGTTCACCGGATCCGTCCTCGCCGCCATGGGCCGCGCGGTCGCCCGCATGGCGGCGCGGGGCGAGTCCGGTGCGCGCACGGTCTTCGACATCACCCTGGCCGACCTGTCGCCGCACGATCCGGATGATCTGCGAGCCCACTGGCTCTGATTCCTCCCTTCAGGACGCACCGCCCCGCCCTCGATGATCGACGAGGGCGGGGCGCGGCGCTTGAAGCGGGGAGGGGAGGGACTACAGCACGAGCGCGGCGATCCACGCGAAGAGGAGCATCCCGATGTTGCAGTGGAGGAAGGTCGGGATCACCGTCTCGCGGATGTGGTCGTGGCGCCCGTCGGCGCCCAAGCCCGCCGAGACGCCGAGGGAGATCGTCGAGGCCGGGGAGCCCGCGTCGCCAAGGGCCGCCGCGGCGCCGAGGAGGCACATCGTCGCGAGCGGCGAGAATTCGAGCTCGAGGGCGAGCGGGATGTAGATCGGCGCCAGGATCGGGACGGAGGCGAAGGAATCGCCGAATCCGATCGTGATGAACAGGCCCATGAGGAGCATGAGGAAGGAACCGAGGACCTTCGAACCGCCGACGAAGGCCGTCGCCGCCGAGATGAGGGGCTCGACCTCGCCGGTCGCGCTGAGAAGGCCCGCGAAGCCGGAGGCGACGGTGATGATGACGGCGATCTGCGCCATCATGAGGAGCCCTCGGGTGAAGACGTCGTCCTGTTCATTCCAGCGGAAGATCCCCGCGATGGTGAGGAGGATGAATCCGATCATCGAGCCGACGAGGAGGGAGTCGAAGGCGATCTGGAAGAAGAGCGCGGCTGCGAGGGCGAGGAGGGTCATGACGAGGGGGAAGGGGCGGAGCCTCGCCTCGACGCCCGTCCGCGTCGCGAGGGGTGAGCCGGCAAGGGGCTCGCCGTAGTCGCGCGGCTTGCGGTACATGACGAGGACGGCGAAGGCCATGCCGACGACGAGGCCCATGACCGGCCAGAACATCGCCTTGGGCGCCATGGAGGCGGTGGCGGTGAGCCCGTAGGCGGCGCCGAACTCGTTGACGTTGGCGAGGAGGATCTCGTTGAGGTAGATCGCGCCGAAGCCGGTCGGCAGGAGGAGGTAGGAGGCGCTCATCGAGCAGGCGAGGATCGCGGCGACGGCCCGACGGTCGACGCGCAGCCGGTTGAGGACGGGCAGGAGCGGCGGGATGAGGATCGGGATGAAGGCGATATGGACGGGGATGAGGTTCTGAGACAGGAGGGAGGCGAGGATGAAGAGCCCGTAGAGCGCCCACTTCACTCCTCGCGAGACGCTTCCCGAGTCGGCGCCGGCCTTCTTCGAGACCCACTGGGCGAAGACCTCGATGATGCCGGAGCGTGACAGGGCGACGGCGAGGGCGCCGACCATGACGTAGGTGAGGCCGACTTGCGCGCCGCTGAGGAGGCTGTCGTTGAAGCCCGCGAGGGTCCCCTCCATGCCGAGGCCCGCGTGGAGGCCGCCGATGAGCGCGGCTGAGAGGAGGGCGATGGTGACGGGGACCTTGATGAGGCAGAGGGCGACCATCGCGGCGATCGCGAGGACGATGGAGTTGACGCGGTGGCCGGACAAGTCGAGGGCGAGGGTGACGAGGGCGATCGCGCCGATCGTGAGGATCGAGGGGAGGGGGAGGATCTCCTTGAAGGGCGGTCGGCCGGGCGTTTCTGCGGGCGCGGGAGCCGATGAGCGGGCGGTATCGGTCGGCATGGGAGTCTCCTGTGCTGGGGTACTCCGATGGTATCGATCGGGTAAAGGAATGGTATTGATGCTCAAGGGGCGGACCGACTCGAGGACTTCGGGACGGCTGGTGAAGAGACCGTCGCGGATGCCGCTGCCGGGGGAGCGAAGAACGCCGCGAGGGAGGCCGCGAAACGCATGAAGGGGCTCACCGGTCTTCGGAAGAAGACCGTTCCCGAGGAGGAGGGTCAGGCCTAGAGCCCTCCCGTGCAGCGCGAAGCCGGCCCGCCCTCGTCACTCACGAGGGCGGGCCGGTGCGCATGCGGGAGGCGAGGATCCCCCCGCCCTCGCCGGGGCCTCAGGCTGTGAGCCCGAGCCGCCTGCCGAGCCAATCGAGCTGATCGGGAAGCGCCTGCGACCACACGGACCACGAGTGCCCGCCGGGGTAGGTGCGCAACTCGACCTCGAGACCCGCGCGCTTCGCGGCGGCGGCGAGTTCTTCGACTCCGGGCCGGTATCCGGAGTCCTCGGCGCCGACCGAGAGGATCCCCGCGACGCCGGAATAGCGGCTCTTCGAGAAGAGGACGAGCGGATCGTTCGCCTCATAGGCCGCGCGATCCTCGCCGAATCCTTCTGCGATCGTCCGCTTGACGGAGCCGAGGCTCGGGTGGAGCTCGGAGGACATCGACAGGAACGAGCGGTACACGGGGCTCTCGGAGGAACGCGCGACGACCTGGAGGGTGCAGGTGCCCCCGTTCGACAGGCCCCCGATCGCCCAGCGCGCATGGTCGTCCGACACCGGGAGGTGGGCGGCCGCCCATGCGGGGACGTCCTTCTCGATGTAGGTCGCGACCTCGCCGTCCACCGCGTCGGAGCACAGGGGATTGGCGAGGGCGGAGCCGAGCGGGTCGACGACGAGCACGATCGGGGCGAGCCCGGCGTGCGCGCCCGCCCACGCATCCATCGACTCCTTGAGGCGCCCCGCGGTGAACCACTGCTTCGGCTCGCCGGGCTGACCGGCCATGAGGACGAGAAGGGGGAGCTTCGGCGCTGCGTCGACGAGGGCGGCGGGCGGGACGTAGATCCACGCGTCGCGCGGACGGAAGGCCGGATCGGAGGCGGGAACGGGCGCGGTGAGGAGCTTCCCGGACGCGGGCATCGAATCCGGGGCGGTCCACACCGTCTCAAGGGGAGCATTCGAGGTCCCCTCCGCAGAGGAATCGGGCGTGATCGGCGTCCCGGACGCCGAAGGGTCGAGCCCGGAATCGGCGAGCGGCTCGGCCTCGAGCCCGAGTCCGAGGGCCGACCCGAGGGTGTAGTAGGCCGCGTAGTGGGCGTTGAGCCCGACACCGGCCGCTCCGGCCGCGACCGTGACGGCCGTGAGGGCGCCGATCAGCCGAAAGAGGGGACGGCTCCTCGGGCCCTCATCGGCCGATCGGCCTCTTCGGGCGCGGGCGGAGCCGAGGGCGCAGGCGGCGATCGCCTCCTCGACGACGAGGAGAACGGCTCCCGTCCAGGCCCACACGATCCACCCGAAGCCATCGGCGACGGGGCGCCACACGACGTCGATGCCGAATCGGAGCGCGACTGTGATGAGAAGCGCCGCGAGCACCATGAGAAGGTGAGTCCTGACGCGCAGGCGCCTCGTCGACGCTCCCCAGAGGACGACGAGGACGAGGAGGAGCGCGCTGATCGCCCCGGGCGTCGCCGTGGGCCCGAGGAGGCGCACCTGATCGACGAGCTCACTCATTCTTCATGAGCCTTTGCGCGAAACGCGCCGCGTCGACGGGCCCGAGCTCGGGCAGGTACGCCTTCCCGATCGCCATCGACACGGCCGGAATGTCGAGCACTTCGGGGACGGCGAGATAGAGGGGCTCGAAGCGCGGCTGGAACTTCTTCTTGAAGAAGAGGAGCGAACGGAATCCGTAGACCGGTTCGAGGAAACCGCCGACCGAATCGAGGACGGGGGCGAAGCGCTGAGCGCTCGTCGAATCGAGCTCCGGGTCTGCGGGGGCGAGCCCCGAATGGGCCAGGGGCGCCCCGGACAGGGAGAGGATCTGAAGCCCCTCGTCTTTCGCGGCGAGCGCCGCGGAGGCGATGAGGAACTCGATGACCGGGCGGAAGGAGTTGTCCCTTCGGCGCATGACGTCGAGGGTGAGGCCGATGAGTTCGCCCTCCTCGAACACGGGCAGCCAGGAGGTCACCGCGTGCACGGTCCCGTCCTCGTCGATCGCGAGCAGGAGACGGGTGTCCTCATCGTCGATCTCCGCGAGGGAGCCGAGGGTGAAGCCCATTTCCGGCAGGGCCTTGTCGCCTGCCCACGCCGTCGAGATCGCGCGGACCTGATCGCGGATCCCCTCGGGCGCGGAGGGGAAGGTCGTCCACTCGGCTCGGATCCCCTCCTTCGCGGCGCGGTTGAGGGCCGTGCGGACGTCCTGGAACTTCTTGCCGGTGAAGGCCAGGCCCGGCAGGTCGATGACCGCCTCCTCGGCGACGCGGATCGTCGTCCACCCGAGGCGCCGCGCGACGCGCGCAGTGTCGGCGTGGACTGAGTAGAGCGCGGGGATCATCGAGTCCTCCGACGCGGAGCGGGCGAAGGCGGTGACGGCGGCGTCGAGCGCGCCGGGGGCGGCCGCCGGATCCGTGATCGTCAGGCGCACGCCGGAGGCGGTCCGGTAGGTGACGAGGGCGGAACCGTCCTCGGCGAGCCAGCGCTCATTCCCCGGCCACGTGAGCATCCACCCGAGGGAGCCGGCGCCGACCTCGCGGACGAAGTCCTTCGCCTCCATCGCCTTCGCGGAGGGCGTTTCGTCGATGCGGGGGCCCGAGGTCGAGATGAGGAGGACTGATACGGTCCAGGCGGCCCACACGAGCAGAGGCGCCCATTCGACGAGGAGATGCCCGATCGCAGTGACGGGCAGGAGGGTCGGGATGAGGTGCGAGAGCGCTGAGGGCGGGAGGAGTCGCACGAAGAAGTTCCAGGCGAGGAGGGCCGGGGACGCGTCCGGGACCGTCGCATTCTTCAGGACGGCGCCTGCGGAGACGACCGCGATCCCGACGACGAGGGGCGCGAGCCCGGCGAGGAGGGCGCTGCGCCGGACCGTCCGGCGCGTCGAGCGGACGGTGAAGCAATCCCGGTTCCAGGCGACGAGGGCGACCATCGCGAGGGGGACGAGGACGGGGATGAGGTGATGGGCGAGGGGGGACAGGGGGAGGACCACCCGGGTGAGGTCGCCCGTCGCGTTCGAGAACTCGAATTGGAGGGAGTCCGCGACGACGCGGGCGAGAGCGAATGCGGCGATCGCTGATTCGAGGATGATCGTGCCGATCATCGCGCTCCTGCGGCCCTTCGCGAGTTCGTGGGCGAGGGTCGCTTGGAGGAGGAAGGGCATCGTCATGAGGAGCCGGGACGCGATCCCCCGGGTGCCGACCGCGGCGAGCGCCTTCTGGCATTCCGCATCCGTCGAGGTCGCGCAGAGGAGGTCGAGGGATTCGGCCGTGAGATCGCCCGGATCGAGTCCGAGCGCCGCGGTGGAGAGCGGACCGATCGCGTGCGCGGAAAGGGCGGCGAGGAGGGTGCCCGCGGACAGGGTGAGGACGACGAGGGCGATCATGGAGCGTCCGCGGTGGCGGGTGCCGACGAGGGAGCGCGCGTTGCGGCCCTTCGGAACGAGGACGAGGCCGAGGAGGGCCCCGATGGCCGCGCCGCCGAGCGCTCCGACGCCCTGGGGGCTGCCGCCGAAGGCGGCGAGGACGATGAGGGCGGCGAAGAGGTAGGCGAGGAGGCGTCGGCGCCCGAGGACTCCCATCCATTGCGAGCCCGCGGCGGCCAGTCCGGCGAGCCCGAAGAAGGCGGCGATGAGCGGGCTGCGGGCGGCGTGCTCGTCGCCCCAGGTCGCTCCCGTGGCGACGAGGATCGCGTGCGCGGTTTGGACGATGAGGATGCCGCCCGCGGCCGACGCCGAGAAGGCGAGGAGCCAGCGCCTCGTGCCCATGACGGCTTCGAAGAGGCCGCCGATGACGAGGAAGGCGAGGACGAGGGCGAGGCCCGTGTGCCAGGACGGCGTCGACCACGCGCCGAGGATGAGCGTCCACAGGCGAGCCGGTTCGGAGGCACGGGCCTCGATGAACTCCTCGCGCACTCCGCCGACGCGGGCGAGGACGGAGACGAGGAGGACGGAGAGGGCGAAGGCGACCGAGGCGGGAGTACGGCGGGCCCGGCCGAGCGCGGCGCGTCCGATTCCGGCGGCGGCTCCTCCAATGCGTCGCAGAGGGGATGCGGGAGGGAGCGCTTCTGCTTCCGCGGGGGCGGAGGCGGGGCTGGTGGATGGAGTCACGGGGACCTCGTTCGGATCGAAGGGCCTGTCGGTCCGGGGAAGCGTCGAGACCGATTTTAGGGGGACGCTCGGAACGGGCGTAGAAGGCCGAAGGGATCCTGCGACGAGGAGGGCGCGGGCGGGCGCGGGGGCGGCGCTCCGCCGGTAGCGGACGGGGCCGACGGCCGTCGGCGTCAGTAGTAGACGGCGATCGGCCCCTTCGGCCCGTCGAGGACGCGGACCTCGGTGTCGAAGATGCCGGTGAGGATCTCCCCGGTGACGATCTCGGACGGCGCGCCCTGGGCGATGATCCTCCCGTCCTTCATCGCGATGATCGAGTCGGCGTAGGCGGCGGCGAAATTGATGTCATGGAGGACGATGACGAAAGTCCGCGCGAGACGATCCGCGGCCTCGCGGATGTTGCGCATCATCTGGACGGAGCGGGCCATGTCGAGGTTGTTGAGCGGCTCGTCGAGGAGGACGCAGTCGGTCTCCTGCGCGAGGACCATCGCGACGTAGGCGCGCTGGCGCTGGCCGCCGGAGAGCTCGTCGATGAAGCGGTCGGCGATCGGTCCGAGATCGAGGAATGCGATGGCCTCGTCGACGATCCTGAGGTCATCGGGGGTGAGGCGTCCTTTCGAGTAGGGGAATCGTCCGAATCCGACGAGCTGGCGGACCGTGAGGCGGGAGAGGAAGTGGTTCTCCTGGCGCAGGATCGACAAGACCTTGGCGAGGTCGGCGGACTTCGCCTCCGATACGTCGAGGCCGGCGACTTCGATGCGCCCCTCGTCCATGCGCAGGAGTCGGCCTATCAGGGTCAGGAGTGTCGATTTGCCGGCGCCGTTCGGGCCGACGAGCGCGGTGATCCCGCCGCGGGGGATCGTGAGGTCGACCGGGCCGATCACGGTGTCGGTCGAGTAGATCTTGAGAGCGCCGTCGACGCGGATCACAGTCGTCCCTTTCTCAGGATGTGGAGGATGAAGGCCGTGCCGCCGACGGCCTCGATGATGACGCCGACCGAGCCCTGCGCGTAGAAGACGTGACGGAGGATGAAGTACGAGCCTCCCAGGAGGACGACGCCGACGATCGCGCCGAGCGGGAGGAGGCGGGAGTGCGCGTGGGTTCCGGAGATCTCGTAGCTCGCCAGGGCGATGAGGAATCCGAGGAAGGACATCGGTCCGACGAGCGAGGTCGAGACCGCCATGAGGACGGCGATGAGCAGGAGGGCGCGCATCCTCACGCTGCGCACCTCGAGGCCGAGCCCTGTGGCGATGTGGGGGCCCAGGGTGAGGACGTCGAGCTTTCGCGACATCTTGATCAGCCCGATGCCCGCTGCGAGGGCGAGGGGCGCGGCGAGCAGGAGGCTGGTCGGGTCGGCGTTCGAGATGTTCCCGATGAGCCGGGCGGAGAGGAGGTCGAATTCGGTCGGCGTGAGGAGGCGCTGGAGGTAGGCGGCTCCCGCGCCGAGGCCCGTGCCGATGACGATGCCGATGAGGAGCGTGCGGTGGAGGTCGGCGCGCCCGGTGAACAGGAGCGATCCGAAGAGGAGGGCGGCGAAGCCGACCATGAGGCCCGCCTGGACGAGGTATTCGAGGGGCGCGGGGATCCATGCGAGGCCCGCGGCGCCGAAGAAGAAGACGACGCTCGTCTGGATGAGGCGGTAGAGCGATTCGAATCCCATGATCGAGGGCGTGAGGATCCGGTTGCCCGCGATCGTCTGGAAGGCGATCGTCGCGAGCCCCTGGCACCAGCCGACGAGGAGGATCGCGATGAGGGCATGGGCGCGGAGCCTCGCGATCCGCCAGAATCCTTCGGTCCCGACGGGCACGGGGTTGTCCCAGGCGAGGAGCCCGATCGAGACGAGGACGGCCGCTGCGAGGAGGATCCCGACGCGGAGGCGATGACGTCTCGCGGCGGCCGGGGCGGCGAAGATCGAGTGGTCGAAGAGCGCTTCGCGGGGTGAGGGCGAGGCGCCGGCGCGAGGCGGCCGGACGGGGGCCGGGAGGGTCTTCGGCTGCTCGTCGCTCGCGGGCGGGGCCGATGGGGAGGGGCGGAGTGCGAGGTCAGTCACCTCGGCCTCCTTTCAGGAGGAGCGCGGTGAAGACGATCGCGCCGAGGAGGGACAGGATCGTTCCGACGGGGATCTCGAAGGGCATGATGATGCTTCGACCGATGATGTCGCAGGCGGTCACGGTCGCCGCGCCGAGGGCGAGGACGCGGGGGAGGGTGGAGCGGAGGTCGTCGCCGTGGACGAGGGCGACGATGTTGGGGACGATGAGGCCGAGGAAGGGCAGGTTCCCGATGACGACGGTGATGATCCCCGTCGCCGAGGCGACCATCGCGGTCCCCACGAGGATGGTGCGCCCATGGTCGAGGCCGACTGAGGTCGCGACGTCCTTGCCGAGTCCGGCGACGGTGAAGCGGTCGGCGACGACGGCGATCCCGATGAGGACGAGGAGGACGGCCCACACGGGCTCGTACTGGCCCTCGATCGCCGAGGCGAAGGAGCCCATGAACCATGCGCCCATCGATTGGAGGGCGTTCGTCGCGAGGGCGATCCAGGTTGAGACGGCGCCGACGACGGCGCCGAGCATGATGCCGATGATCGGGACGAGGAGCGCCGAGGTGTCGCGGATCCGTCCGAGGATCGCGAAGAAGAGCATCGTCCCGCCGAAGGAGAAGACGATCGCCAGGACCATTTTCCAGACGATCGGGGCCTCCGGGGTGAGGATGAGGGCGGTGAGGAGGCCCAGGCCCGCCCATTCGGTCGTGCCCGTCGTCGTCGGCTCGACGAAGCGATTGCGGGTGAGTCTTTGCATGACGAGCCCGCAGGCGGAGAGCGCCGCGCCGGCGAGGAGGAGGGAGACGGTGCGGGGGATCCGGGTGAGCAGGAGCATCCGCGTTCCGTCCGGTGCGCCGAAGACGTCGTAGACCCCGACGAGGAGGGAAGCGGTGGCGAGTCCGAGGAGGATGAGGGTCCAGGCGAGGAGCTCGATCGGGGCCTTCACCTTGATTCGCGGGGGTGCGCCGGGGCGGGAGTCGCGGGCCGGGAGAGC
>NZ_JBNOYB010000061.1:0-25105 GCF_050312375.1 Schaalia sp. | reverse complement strand
GGTCGGAGCGCTCCGACCGGGGCCAAGCGCGAAGGGCGCGCGATCAGTAGCCCGCCATCTTCTCCAATCGGGCGATGCGCTCGTCCATCGGAGGATGGGTCGAGAAGAGATTGCGGAGCCCCGCCCCTCTGAAGGGATTGGCGATCATCATCGCGGCGACGTTCTGATTCGCGGGCGTGGGCTGAAGAGGCGCGCGATCGGTCACAGTTTCGAGCTTCCTCAGCGCGGAGGCCAGGGCCAGCGGATCCTGAGTGAGCGTCGCGCCGTCCTCGTCCGCATCGAACTCGCGCGTCCGCGACAGGGAGAACTGGATGAGCGTCGCCGCGAGAGGGGCGAGCAGTGCGATGGCGATCCCCGCGAGCACGCCCACTCCCCCGCCCTCGCCGTCCCGGTTGCGCCCGCCCCCGAAGAACATGAGGAACTGGGCGATCGATGTGACCAGGCCGCCGAGGGCCGCCGCCACCGAGGAGGTGAGGATGTCGCGGTTGTAGACGTGCATGAGCTCATGGCCGAGCACGCCGCGCAACTCCCTCTCGCCGAGGATCTCGAGGATGCCCTCGGTGCAGCAGACCGCCGCATGCTCCGGGTCGCGGCCCGTCGCGAAGGCGTTCGGCGTCCGGGTGGGCGCGATCCAGATCGAGGGCATGGGCTGGCCCGCACGATCGGAGAGCTCGCGCACGATCCGGTAGAGGTCCGGACGCTGTGCCTCGGACACCTCATAGGCGTTCATGGCGCGCAGCGACATGGACGCGGAGTTCCAATAGGCGTAGGCGGTCTGGAACAGGCCGAGGCCGGCGAACAGCCAGAGCCAGATCGACCGGCCCGTGCCGTTCGCGATGATCCAGCCGACGGCGGCCAGGAGCGCCCACAATCCGCCGAGGAGTACGGCGGTCTTCAAACCGTTGTGATAGCCCCGATGAGTCATGCCACGAGGATATGCGCAGCGGCTGAACAGTGCCTGGGAAGGGGTGGGCGTTCCTTCCCTTCAGGCCTTCGCAGGGCGACGGCGCAGGAGAAGGGCCGCCCCCGCCGCAAGCGCAGCCCCCGCGCCGAGCGCGATCCCCAGATGCGCACCGGTCGCCGCGAGCTTCACAGGAGTGCGTGAAGGCGCCTTCTCAGCCGCCCCGCTCCCAGCCGCCGCGCTCTTCGGCGCAGCCTCGACCTTCGAAGCGCCATCGGCCTTCGGCGCCTCCCCGGAGGGGCGAGGAGGATCGATGGGCTCGGCGGGGACGAGGGGCACGAGGGCTTGCGCCTTCTTCACGAGGACACGGCACTCGAGCTCGTCACGGGTCCCGTCCCGGTAGTCGACCCTCACGGGGATCTTCACCTCAGAAGCGGGGAAGTCCTCGGGGATCGCCCAGGTGAGCAGACCGCTCGCCGGATCGATGCTCGCACCGGAGGGCGCCTCGCCCGGCAGGGAGAAGACGCTCTTGTCCGGCAGGGACTCCCCCTCGCCGAAGTCCATGGGCGCGCTGACGGCCTCATCCCCCGCGTAGCCGCTCCGAGGGGCGCAGGAGGGGGCTGCGAGGTCGGAGAGTCCTTTGACGCGGATGACGACGGAGCGCGAGGAGGCATTGCCCACGGAATCGACGGCCCGGATCGTCGCGGTGAATTCGCCGACCCGGTCGATCCGTCCTTCGAGGCTGCCAGGTCCGCTCCCCGTCATGAATCCGCGCAGGCTCACGCCTTCGACCGAAGCCGGGTCGAGACTGACGACCGGGACGCTCCAGTTGTCGCTCACCTTGACCGGCGCGGTGAAGGGCTCACCCTTCATCGCATCGATGGTCTCAGCGGCCTCGATGAGGGGAGGGCGGGTGTCCCTCGAGGTCACGCGGGCCTTCAGGGCGCGGGAGGCTCCTCCGGCGTCGGTGATGGTGAAGGCGACGACGACGCTTCCGGGCGAGGGCGCCGTTCCCGCAGCCGTCCCGTCCGGCGAGATCACGAGGTCGCCGATGCCGCCGTTGTCAGTGATGGTCACCGCATAGGGCTCGCTTCCGCCCGTCGCCGTGAAGATCTTCGTACCGGCCGGGAAGGGGCTGTCCTGATCGAGGAGGAGGTCCAGGGCGCTCGCCTCCAGGGCCTTGCCAACCGTGACGGTGATGGTGGCCTGGGCCCTTCCGTAGGCATCCGTGAAACTCAGAGGTATCCGGAAGGGCCCCTCCCCAGCCTTCAGCTCGCGGGTCGTGGCCAAGCGCCAGGTACCGGCGCTCTTGTCGACCTGCTTGAGGATGAAGCCCTCAGGCAGCCCTGCGGAAAATAAAGATTGATACGAAGTCACCGATCGAGGGTCTGCCGATTCAACGGTGAAGACGTAGTCGAGGGCTTTTCCGGCTTCAACGCGCTGATCGCTCGCGCGGATCGTCAGATCCTTCACGGCCGGCGCCGCGACGAGGAGCCCGTGCGGGGCCGTGGGGAGGGCCGCGGCCTCCGAGGGCATCGCGGGCGCAAGAGCGGCGAGGATCGATGCTCCCAGCAGGGCACCGACCGCGGAACGGGACAGGGTCATGGGATTCTTCGCTTCCTCAAGAGTCGAAGGGCGCGGATGAGCACCCCGGAACACCTTAGACATTAGGGTTGCCTAATGTAAATAAGTGCTACCTCATATGCGAGTGCGCTCTTGAGGCCGTCCCCTCCTCATACGCGAACGCGGGCCCGCCCGAAGACGGAAGCCCGCGTCCGCATGAGCTCAGGCGCGACGGCCGGGCCCCGTGTAATCCTCGAAGCGCTCCGGAGCCGCCGGAACGCCCATCTCCCCCATGTCGCCGACGAGATCCACACGATCGACCGGCATCGCCCGCGAGATGTCGGTCATCGCCCGGCGGGAGACGACCTTCACGCGCTCTCGGACGCCGCGCCCCTCGGGCAGCGGGCCGTAGGCCGCGCCGAGCTCCTTCTCATAGGCGTCGAGCAGCTCCCACCCCTCCCAAGTGGTGTACTCGACCCCGCGCTCCTCCAGGAGCGCGATCATCGCCTCGTGGCCCACGGCCTGGGTCTTTGCGCGCAGGCGCCCGGCGTTCGCATCCTCGACGAGGTGCGCGATCGTCTGCTGGGCATCCGACTTCGTTGAGCCGATGAGCCCGACGGGACCCCGCTTGATCCACCCCGTGGCGTAAATCCCCGTGAGGGCCTCCTCCGCGCCCGCACCGGCAGCCGGGACGACGCGCCCCTCGACATTGGGCACGACACGGCGCTCGGCGTCGAAGGGAAGGCCCGGGATCGGCGACGAGGCGTAGCCCACCGCCCGGTAGACGGCCTCGACGGGCCACGTCGTGATGACCCCGGTGCCGCGCACCGAACCATCGCCGACGAGCTCCGTGCGCTCAGTGCGGACCGCCTTCACGTGACCGTCCTCATCGGCGACGACCTCGACCGGAGCCTGGAAGAGATGGATGTGGATCCGGCGCGACGCCGTGCGCTCCTCGGGATCGATCGAAGCGTACTGCGTGAGGGTCTTGACCACCTGCCGCTGCTGATTCGACTCGCGCAAAGCCCGCTCCGAGCCCTCGTCGAAATCGAAGTCCTCCTCGTCGACGATGACGTCCACATCGGGGACCTTGCCGAGCTCGCGCAGCTCCAGCGGGGTGAACTTCACCTGCGCGGGGCCGCGCCTGCCGAAGACGTGCACATCCGTGATCGGATTGGCCTCAAGGCCGCGGGCGACGTTCTCGGGGATCTCGGTGACCAGCATGTCCTCCGCGTGCTTCGCGAGAACGCGCGCCACGTCGAGAGCCACATTGCCCACGCCGAACACGGCCACGCTCGACGCGTTCAAGGGCCAGGTGCGCGGATAATCAGGATTGCCGTCGTACCAGGAGACGAAATCCGCTGCGCCGAAGGACTCGGGAAGATCGATGCCGGGGATGTCGAGCGGAGCATCCCGATCAGCGCCCGTCGCGATGATGACCGCGTCGTAATGATCCTTGAGATCATCGATCGAAACGTCGCGACCGACCTCGACGTTTCCGAGCAGGCGGATGTCCCCGCGCTGGAGGATCTTGTACAGGGCGACGATGATCTGCTTGATCCGCGGATGATCGGGAGCGACGCCGTAGCGCACCAGTCCGTAAGGCGCGGGGAGGCGCTCGAAGAGGTCGATGCTCACCTCGAGCCCGGACTTCGACAGGATGTCGGACGCATAGATCCCGGCGGGACCCGCGCCGATGACGGCGACGTTCAAGACGGACAAGTGGGCTCCTCTCGAATCCGGGCGAATCCCGGTGGCACTTTTCGTGCGGGACCGATCCCGCGCACGCCCCAATCCTAACGAGGCTGCGCGCGGGGTCATCTTTTCGAGACGCGGCTCACCGTCGCACGGGCGCCCCGCCCCTCCCCCGGCGCGGACGGCGCTCGCAGCGCCCGGCCCGAGTGAGGCGATCGCCGAGGCCTGGGACCGCCGGTTTCAGGCGAGACGGTCCACCATGAGGTGGGCGAAGGCGACGAGGGCCGTCTTCGCCTCGCCCTCGGGAAGCGGATCGAGCAATCCGATGGCCCGCTCCGCACGCGCCCTGGCGAGCTCACGCGTCTCCTCGAGGACGTCGTGGGCCCGCAACGCCGACACGACGCGATCGAGCGCCTCGTCGGAGGACAGATCCGCATCCAGAGCCGCGAGGATGCGCGCCCCGTCCTCGTCGATGCGCCCCTCCGCCTCACGGCGGCGCAGAAGGAGGACCGGAAGGGTGTCGACCCCCTCGCGCAGATCGGTACCCGGCGTCTTCCCGGAAGTCTCACCCGTCGACGCCAGATCGAGCACGTCATCGGCGATCTGGAAGGCGACGCCGATCTCCTCGCCGAAAGCCGAAACGATCTGCGCCGTCTCCTCGCCCGCTCCCGACAGCCACGCGCCGAAGTGGGCCGCCGAGGCGACCAGCGATCCGGTCTTGTCGGCGAGCACCTGGATGTAGAAGGCGACCCGGTCCTCGCCCTCAAGCGGGCCGAAGGTCTCATTGAGCTGCCCGATGCACAGGCGTTCGAAGGTCTTCGCATGATGCGCGACCAGCTCCGGCCCCAGAGCGGCGATCAGGACCGATGCCCGGGCGAAAAGGACGTCGCCGGCCAGGATCGCGCGATTATTGCCCCACAGGTGCTGCGCCGAGGGAACGCCGCGCCGCGTCGGCGCGGAATCCATCACGTCATCGTGGTACAGGGAGGCCAGGTGCGTGAGCTCGACCGCGGTCGCGCCCGTGATGACCCGCTCCGACAGTGCGAGCCCGGGATCGCCGAGCTGGGCGCAGACGAGCGTCAGGACGGGGCGCAGGCGCTTGCCGCCGGCACGGGCGAGGTGACTCGTGAGCTCATCGACGAGGTCCCGCGAACCCGACACGGCCTCGCGGAGACGACGCTCGACGACCTCGAGCCCCGGAGTGATGCGGGACTCGAGGTCGGGAGCGGAAAGATCAGGCGCTGAAACGGTCACGGCAGCAGTATGACGACCTGGGAGAGGATCGACAAAACCGGACCGGGGAAGACGCCCAGGATGAGCGTGCCCGCGGCGCACGCCAGAACGGCGAGCCCGGCGAAGCCCTCGGACTTCACCACGACCGTGTTCTCAGCCGGATCCGTGAAGAACATGAGCCGGACGAGACGGAAGTAGTAGAAGGCCGTGACGGCCGAGCAGGCGAGGGCCAGGGCCACGAGCCAGCTCATGCCGCCGACGAAGCCGTCCGCGAAGACGACGAACTTCCCCACGAAGCCCGCGGTGAGCGGAATGCCCGCGAAGGACAGGAGGAAGACGAGCATCGCCGCGGCGAGCATCGGGCTCTTCCTGCCCAGACCGGCCCAGCGCTCCAGCGCCGTCGCCTCGGCGCCCGGTGCGCCGTCCGCAAAGGCCGTGCGCACGAGAGAGACGACGCCGAAGGCCCCGACCGTGGCCAGGCCGTAGGAGAGGACGTAGAAGAGGACGTGACCCGTCGACCCCTTCGCCAGGGAGAAGATCCCGATGAGGATGAAGCCCGCGTGGGCGATCGAGGAGAAGGCGAGCATCCGCTTGACATCGGACTGGACGATACCGGTGAAGGTGCCGACCAGCATCGTGAGGACCGCGACGGCGATGAGCACGGGCAGGAGATCCCACTGGAGGATCGCCGCGACCGACTCGTAGAAGCGGAGCATCGCGGCGAAGGCCGCGACCTTCACGCCCGCCGCCATGAAGCCCGTCACGGGGGTCGGGGCGCCCGTGTACACGTCCGGGGTCCAGGCGTGGAAGGGGGCGGCGCCGATCTTGAAGAGGAGGCCGATCATCACCATGACGACGCCCGCCAGGGCGATCCAGTCCATTCCGGACTTGTTCGGCAGGATCGACGCCGCATCGGAGATCGTCAGCGACCCGCAGACCCCGTAGAGGAAGGCCGAGCCCATGAGGAGGAAGGCGGAGGCGAAGGCCCCGAGGATGAAGTACTTGAGCGCGGCTTCCTGGCTGAGCTGACGCCTGCGGCGCGCGGTGGCGGCGAGGATGTACAGCGGGAGCGACATGACCTCCAGGGCGACGAAGAGCGTCACGTAGGAGTCCGCCGCCGGGAAGAGCATCATGCCCGCGACGCTGAAAAGGGTGAGCGGGAACATCTCGGAACGCTGGTAGCCCTTCGCATCGGAGAGCTCCTCATCGGCCGAACCCGGGCGATCCGAGGGCTGGCCGGCGAAAGCGCCGTCCCCGACCTCGGTGCGATCGGCCATGACGAGCAGGGCGACGAAGGCGATGAGCACCAGGATGAACTGCGCGGCCAGGGTGAGGGGGTCCTCGATGTACTCGCCGAGGCTCGAGGGGGTCCCCTGAACGGCGAGCCAGCGGGTCGCGAGAACCGCGCCGGCGACGAGGGCCGTGAGGAGGGAGACGGCGACGACGAGGGTGCGCCTCGTCTTCACCGGCGCGAACGCCTCGATGAGGACCCCCGCGACGGCTCCGCCGAGCACGACGATGATCGGGATGAGCGAGGCCCACGCGATCTGCGGTGCGGTGAACGATGCGGCGAGGAGATTCACTTGGTGCTCCCTTCGAGGAGGGTCTGCGCCTGGGCGGGAGCGGAGGCGCCGAGGGCGAAGTCAGCGGAGATCGGAGTCAGCGCATTGACCAGGGGCGCCGACCAGATGCCGAGGACGACCATGGCGACGACGAGCGGCGCCATGACGAAGCGCTCGCGCGGACCGATGTCGGTGAGCCCGTCCTTGCCCTTCGCCGGCCCGCCGGTGAAGACGCGCTTGTAGGGCCGCATGACGTACACGGCGGCGATCACCACGCCGAGCAGCGCGAGCGCACCGAGCAGGACGTTCTGCCTCCACGTGCCCATGAGGACGAGGTACTCGGGGACGAAGCCCGACAGGCCCGGCAGGGCGATCGAGGCCAGGCCCGCCGTGAGCCAGAGCCCCGCGAGGTAGGGCGTCACCCTCTGCATGCCCGAGTATTCGCGCATGTCCTGCGTGCCGCCGCGCTGGGCCAGCCAGCCCGACAGGAGGAACATCGCGGCGATCGAGACGCCGTGGGCCACCATGTAGAACATCGCGCCGACGAGGGCGATGTCGGAACCGATGAAGATGCCGAGGACCATGAAGCCGAAGTGGGACACCGAGGTGTAGGACACGAGCCGCATGATGTCGTCCTGGCCGTTCGCGGCCAGACCGCCCCAGAGGATCGACAGGACCGCGAGGGAGCACATCACCATCGCCGCCCGGGCGGCCGCGTCCGGGAAGAGGCGCAGGCACAGCGTGATCATCCCGAAGGTGCCGATCTTGTCGAGCACTCCGACGAGGAGGACCGAGGTGCCCGGCCGCGCGTTCGCAGCCGTATCGGGCAGCCAGGTGTGGACGGGGACCATCGGGGCCTTGATCGCGAAGGCGACCATGAAGGTCGCGAACACGCCCATCTGGATGCCGCTCGACAGGGTCGGGGACACGGCCGAGAGGGTGTCGAGGCGGAAGAAGGTCTCCCCTCGTTCGGGGGCGTTCGCCCACAGGGCGACGATGCCGCCGAGCATGACGAGCCCGCCCGCGAGCGAGAAGAGGAGGAACTTCATCGCCGCGGCGCGCCTCGCGCCCTCCTCACCGACGCCGTAACGGCCGATCATGAGGAAGAGCGGGATGAGCATCGCTTCGAAGGCGATGTAGAAGACGACGAGGTCGTAGGCCGCGAAGATGAGGACCATGAAGGCCTCGAGGAAGAGGACCAGGCCCGCGTAGGAAGCGGCGTCGGACTCCTTCTCGTCATCGTTCCATCCCGCGATGAGGACGATCGGGACGAGCGCAAGGGCCAGGAGGATCATCACGAGGCCGAGGGCGTTGACGCCCAAGGACCAGGAGACGCCCATCTGGGGGATCCACGAGAGCGACTCCACCAGCTGATAGGCGGCCGGATCCGACCAGTCGAAGGCGAGCGCCGCCGCGGCCGCGCCGCCGAGTTCCAGCAAGGAGACGGCGAGGGCGAAGCCCTTGCCCGAGGACTTCCGCAGTCCGGGGATCGCCCACAGGAGGAGCGCTCCGAGGGCCGGGAGGACCACGAGGAGGGTCAGCCAGGGGAAGGCGGGTTCAACGAGTGTGTTGTGCATGTTCGAACTACCTCACAGCCTGAAGCCGAGCACGATGGCGAGGGCGCTAAGGGCGCCCCCGAGGATGTAGGCCGCGTAGGTCCTCACGTAGCCGGTCTGGGTCGAGCCGATGAGCCGACCCAGCGCCGACGAGCCCTTCGCGACGCCGGAGACGATCCCGTCGACGGCCTTCGCGTCGCCCAGCGCCGCGCCCTTCGCGAGGGCGGCGGCCGGGGCGATGAAGAGCATCCCGTTGACTTCGTCCTGGTAGAGATCCTTGCGGGCGGCCTCGGTGAGGGCGTTGCCCGCGGGCACCGCCTTCGACACCTCGACCGCGCCGTAGCCCCGCCAGGCGATCCACGCGCCGAGGAGGACGAGGACGAGGGTCGCGACCTGGATGACGACGACCGGAAGAACCGGTTCGGCGTGCTCGACGCCGCCGATGGCCGGTGCGAGCCAGTGCGTGAAGAAGTCGCCGATCGACATGAGCCCGCCGATGAGGATCGCGCCGAGGGCGAGAACGATCATCGGAACGGTCATGAGCGGTCCGGACTCGTGCGGGTGCACGGGCGCGCCCTCGGCCTGCGTGGTCCAGCGGGCGGTTCCGTGGAAGGTCATGAAGAACAGACGCGACATGTAGAAGGCGGTCAGCCCCGCGCCGAAGAGGGCGACGAGTCCGAGGACCCAGCCCATCCACGGCGCCTCAGCGGCGCCGAAGCTGTGCGCGGCGAAGGCCGCCTCGATGATCTTGTCCTTCGACCAGAACCCGGAGAAGGGCGGGACGCCGAGGATCGCGAGCCAGCCCATCATGAAGGTCGCCCAGGTGATCTTCATGGCGGTCCGCAGCGCGCCGAAGCGGCGCATGTTCACCTGGTCGGCCATGCCGTGCATGACCGAGCCCGCGCCGAGGAACATGAGGGCCTTGAAGAAGCCGTGCGTGAACAGGTGGAAGATCGCGAAGGCCCAGCCGATCGGGCCGAGGCCCGCGCCGAGCATCATGTAGCCGATCTGCGACATCGTCGAAGCCGCGAGGACCTTCTTCATGTCGTCCTTCGCGCTGCCGACGATCGCCCCGAAGAGGAGCGTGATCGCGCCGATGATCGCGACGGCGGTCGCTGCGGCCGGAGCCGCCACGTACACGGCTCCGGAGCGGACGACGAGGTAGACGCCCGCGGTGACCATCGTCGCCGCGTGGATGAGCGCGGACACCGGGGTCGGGCCGGCCATCGCGTCGCCGAGCCAGGCCTGCAGCGGGAACTGCGCCGACTTGCCGCAGGCGGCCACGAGGAGGAAGAGGCCGATCGCGGTGGCCTGGGCGGTCGGGATCGCGCCGACCTGGGAGCTGACGTCCGCGAAACGCACCGAGTTGAAGTTCGCGACCATCGCCATCATCGCGGCCAGCATGCCCATGTCGCCGACGCGGTTCATGATGAACGCCTTGTTCGCCGCGGAGGCATTGGCGGGCACGTGGTTCCAGAATCCGATGAGGAGGTAGGAGGCGAGGCCCACGCCCTCCCAGCCGACGAAGAGCACGGCGTAGGAGTCCGCGAGGACGAGGGTGAGCATCGCGGCGATGAAGAGGTTGAGGTAGGCGAAGAAGCGCCTGCGGTCGGCGTCGTGCTCCATGTAGGCGATGGCGTACACGTGGATGAGCGAACCGACGAAGGTCACGAGGACCACGAAGGTCATCGACAGCGGATCGACGAGCGTTCCGAAGTCGATCCTGAAATCACCCGCGGGGATCCAGGAGAACAGGGTCGAGGTCATCCGCCGGGAGGCCTCATCTGCCCCGAGCATCTGGGCGACGATCACGGCGCCCACGATGAAGGAGAACCAGGAGGCGCAGGTGGCCAGGAGATGACCCCAGCGATCCGACCTGCGTCCCGCCAGGATGAGTACGGCGAAGGACGCGAGCGGCACGGCGATCATGAGCCATGCCCACGATGCGGCGCCCGTCGCGGCAACGGGCTCGACGGCGGCGGAGCCTTCGGCTCCGAGCAGCGCGAGGGATGCGAACATTCTTCTTCCTCCCTCAGTGCTTGAGCAGGTTGACGTCGTCGACGCTCGTAGTCGAGCGCGACTTGAAGATGGACACGATGATCGCCAGGCCGACGACGACCTCAGCGGCGGCGACGATCATGACGAAGAAGGCCATGATCTCGCCGTTCACATCGCCGAGGAGCCTCGCGAAGGTCACGAACACGAGGTTCGCGGAATTGAGCATGAGCTCGACGCCCATGAGCGAGATGATCGCCGAGCGGCGCACGAGAACGATGACTGCGCCGATCGCGAAGAGCACCCCCGCGAGGACGATGTACCAGGACAGACTCACTTCTCCTCCTCCTGGACGGTCGCAAGGCCCTCGGCCTCGTCGACGGCGGGCGCGAGCGGCTGGTCGAGGCCGGTCGGGGCGGCCGGACCGGGCATGCCCCAGGATCCCGAACGCGGGACGGCCGCGGAGGCCTCGGGGGCGAAGGGCGAATCGATGACATCACCGTTGCGCGCGAGCATGAGGGACTGGGCGACTTCGTGATCGACCTGATCCAAAGAGCGGTCGAGGCCGCGGACGCGGATCACGCGGGGCACGGACTCGGGCACCGGGGCGAGGGTCTCGCCCGAGATCGCGGGGACGTCCGCCGCGTTCGAGTGCGCGTACACGCCCGGAGCGGGGAGCTGGCCGATGCGGCGCCCCGACTCGGCGAAGGCGCGCATCTTGGCCTTGGCGGTCTCCTCCTGCGTGATCTTCGGGCCGAGGCGGTCCGTGTGGGTCAGCAGCATCGCGCCGATCGCCGCCGTGATGAGGAGGGCGCCGGAGACCTCCATCGTCAGCCAGTGCTCGGAGAAGAGCGTCTCGGCGAGGGAGGTGATCGGCTCATCGGAGTAGGGATCGACCTCGGCGCCCGTCATGAGTCCGGCGACCGTCGTGCGGCCGATGGCGGCGACGAGGACGACGACCAGGCCGAGGCCTCCGAGGACGGCCGCGACGATCGTGCCGCGCGACTGCGTCGCGTAGTCGTCGGTGGCGCCGATGCCGATCATCATGATGACGAAGAGGAAGAGCATCATGATCGCGCCGGTGTAGACGACGATCTGGACGATGCCGAGGAAGGGCGCGGACTGCGCGATGTAGAGCATCGCGAGTCCCAGCATGACGCCGACCATGCAGATCGCCGAGTACGCGGCCTTCTTGAAGAAGAGGACTCCGAGCGCGCAGGCGATCATGACGATCGCCGTGCACGTGAAGAGCACCGCTTCGCCCGTCGAGGCCATCGCTGGCCAGTTGCTCGACAGATTCATCGACGCACCTCCTTGGCGGCGGATTCAGCGGAGGCGAGGCTCGCATCCTCGGGTCTGCGCTCCTTCACCCACGCGATCTGCTCGCGGGTCGGAGCGGTGACCTCGCCGCGGTAGTAATCGCCGTCGGACATGCCCTCGACCATCGGATGGGGCGGGGCGAGCATGCCCTCGGCGAGGGGGACGAGCAGATCCTGCTTCTCGTAGATGTCCGAGGCGCGGTCGTAGACGGCAAGTTCGAAGTCGTTGCTCATCGTCAGGGCCCGGGTCGGGCACGCCTCGATGCACATTCCGCAGAAGATGCAGCGCAGGTAGTTGATCTGGTAGACGTTCCCGAAGCGCTCGCCCGGCGAGTACTGGGCCTCGGGGGTGTTCGACGCGGCCTCGACGAGGATCGCATCGGCCGGGCAGGCCCATGCGCACAGCTCGCAGCCGATGCACTTCTCCAGACCGTCCGCATAGCGGTTGAGCCGGTGACGGCCGTGGAACCTCGGCTGGACGCGGGCGGGTTCGCGCGGGTACTGCTCTGTGACCGTCGGCCTGAAGAAGGACGAGATCGTGACGCCGTAACCGGCGACGGGCGCGAAGAACTCCGCGATCGGCCCCTTCGGATCGTGTTCGAAACGCATCGGAGCGTCCTTATCGGGGGACTTCTTACTCATCGCTTCCCTCCTTCGAGGCGGTCGCGTCGATCGGCGCCCGGGGCGCCCGGGGCGAGGTGACGGGCTGCTGGCCCGGCAGGGGCGGAACGGGGAAGCCGTCGGCGAAGCCGGTGTACTCCTCGTCGACGGGCTTCTTCTCCGGCTCCGGCTCGCCCCTGTCGGTCGCCCACATGACGAGCATCGCGAGGGCGAAGACGATGACGATCGCCAGACCGAGGACCGGCATCGAGACCTCGACCCACGCCGTGATGCCGCGGATGATCGCGACGGCCACGATCCAGACGAGGGCGATCGGCATGAGCCACTTCCATCCGAGCGTCATGAACTGGTCGTAGCGGAAGCGCAGGAGCGTGGCGCGTGTCCAGATGAGGAGGAACATGAAGAACCACATCTTGAGGAAGAACCACAGCATGCCCCACCAGCCGTCGTTGAGGAAGGCGAGGTGGGAGAAGGGCCACGGGGCGTGCCATCCGCCGAGGAACATCGTGGTCGCGACCGCCGAGACGTTGAGCATGTTGACGTACTCGGACAGGTAGTACCAGCCGAACTTCATCGAGGAGTACTCGGTCATGTGACCGGCGACGAGTTCGCCCTCGGCCTCGGGCAGGTCGAAGGGGAGGCGGTTGACCTCGCCCGTCGCGCTGATGCAGTACACGATGAACGCGGGGATGAGCGGGACGATCCACCAGACCCGGCCCTGAGCGGCGACGATCTGCGAGGTCGACATGGTCCCCGACATGAGGAAGACCGAGACCAGCGCCATGCCCATCGCGAGCTCGTAGGAGATCACCTGAGCGGAGGAGCGCACAGCGCCGTAGAGCGGGAGGGTCGAGCGGGTCGACCAACCGCCGAGGACCACGCCGTACAGGCCGAGCGAGGTGATCGCGAGGATGTAGAGCGTCGCGACCGGCATGTCCGCCAGCTGGAGCGGGCTCGAGTGCCCGAAGAGGTTGACGTTCGGGCCCATCGGGATGACCGCGAACACGCTGAAGGCCGAGAAGGCCGCGATCGCGGGGGCGAGGAAGTAGAGGAACTTATCGGAGCGCCTCGTCCACATGTCCTCCTTGAAGAGGAGCTTGCCCGCGTCGGCGATCGCCTGGAGCAGTCCCAGGGGGCCTGCGACGTTCGGGCCGGGACGGGTCTGCATGCGGCCGAGGCCTCGACGCTCGACCCACAGGGCGAGGAGGACGTTGAGGATGAGGAAGACGATGAGGAAGACCGCTTTGATGAGCGTCAACCACCACGTCTCCTCGGAGAAGTCGGAAGCGGTGTAATCGGGCACCGCGGCGAGCAGAAGATTCACCGGGCCACCTCCCCATTGGCGCTGAGAGCCACGACGGTACCGGCGGTTCCGAGTGACTGATGGACGAGGGATCCGCTCGAGCACTCGGGCACCCACACGACGCGGTCGGGCAGGTCCGCGATCTGCGCGGGCAGTGCGACTGTTCCGCGCTCGGTGGCGAGGACCAGTTCGGCGCCGGAGGCGAGGCCGAGCGCCTCGAGGGTCGCGGCCGAGACGAGGGCGACGGGCCTTGGCGCCGCACCGGCGAGCCAGGGGGCGCCGTCCTGGAGGCGTCCCGCGTCGAGCATCGGCTTGTGCGTCGCGAGGATCGCCTGGCCCTCACCGACCGCGGTCGGCGCGGGGGCGGCGGCCGCGGCGAAGGCCTCGCGCGCGCCGTCCCAGGTGATGAGCGGGTTCACCTCGTCATACAGGTCCGTCAAGGTCGTGACGCCCAAGTCGACGCCGAATTCCTCGGCGAGCCTGGCGAACACATCGCGATCGGTGAGCGAGCGCGCGGACACCGCCTGGCCGAAGGGGCGCAGACGGCCCTCCCAGTCGATGAAGGTGCCGTTCTTCTCCAGCGGCGGCGCGACGGGAAGGACCACATCGGCGAGCTCGGTGACCTCGGAGGAACGGACCTCGAGGGAGACGAGGAAGGGGACGGCCTCCAGGGCGCGCAGGGCGCCGGCCGGATCCTCGAAGTCGCGGACGTCGACGCCGCCCACGACCAGGGCGCCGACGCTTCCGTCGAGGGCGCCCGCGAGCTGCTCGGCCGCATCGCGTCCGCGAGCCGCAGGCAGGCCCTCCCATCCGAGGGAGGCCCGGGCCGAGGCGTCGCCGAGAGGACGACCGAAGGGGAGGAGGCCGGGCAGCAGGCCCGCTTCGAGGGCGCCGCGATCGCCGGAGCGGCGCGGAACCCACTGGAGCCTCGCGCCCGTTCGCTCGGCGAGGTCGACGACGGAGCTGAGGAGGCCCGGAGCGGCCATCGCCCGCTCACCGACGAGGATGATCCCGCCCTCGAGGGATGCGGCGAGCCCGGCGTTCGCGCCCTCGGCGTCGATCGAGGCCACGACCTCGGCCTCGGTGCCCGGAGCGGCCCGCAGGAGCTCCGCCGAGAGCTTCGCGGAACCCCTGGAGGTGAAGGGGGCGATCGTCGACACCTTGACGGTCCCGGCGCGCACGCCCTTGCGCAGGCGCAGGAAGAGCGCGCCGAGCTCGTCCTCGGGCTCGAGGGCCACGAGGAGGACACGACCGGCCTTCTCGACATCGGAGTAGGTGACGCCCAGACCGGAGCCCGCGACACGGGCGGCGAGGAAGGAGCGCTCCTCCTCCGAACCCGGACGCGAGCGGAAGTCGATGGAATCCGAACCCACGACCGTGCGGGCGAACTTGCCCCACGCCCAGGCGTCCTCGAAGGACAGGCGGCCGCCGGGGAGGAAGCCGACCTCGCCCGAGGCCTCCTGGAGGCCGGCGCGGACGCGGTCGAGGGCGTCCGACCAGGAGGTCGGAACGAGTTCCCCGTCGACGCGGACCAGCGGGGTCTTCAGGCGGGACTCCCTGTCCCACTCGAAGGCAAAGCGGTCCTTGTCGGTGATCCACTCCTCGTTCACCTCGGGGGCGTTGCCCGCCATCCGGCGCACGACCTCACCGCGACGGATGTCGACGCGGATCGCCGAGCCCGAGGCGTCGTGCTCGGTGACCGAGGCGGTCGACACGAGGTCGAAGGGACGGGCGCGGAAGCGGTACGAGGCCGCGGTGAGCGCGCCCACCGGGCAGATCTGGACGATGTTGCCCGAGAAGTACGAGGCGAAGGCGCGTCCCGACTGATCGCGGTCCACGGGCCCGAGCTCGCCCTCGTTCACCGAGCCGATGATCCCGGCCTCGCCGTAGGGGCCGCAGATGCCCGCAGTGCCGAGCTCCTTCGCCTTCGGATCGTGATAATCGAGGGTCGAGGTGTCGAAGCCGCCGATCTGCTCCGCCATGAAGTAGTGATCGTCCGTCGGCGCTGTGCCGCCGCCGCGTCCCTGAAGATCGATGAAGACGTCCCCGGAGATCTCCTTGCCGAAGCGCACGCAGCGCTGGCACAGGATGCAGCGGTCGCGGTCGAGGAGGATGTGGCTGGTCAGGCGCAGGGGCTTGCGGTAGGTCCGCTTCGCGTCGGCGAAGCGCGAAACCGCGCGCCCCTCGGTCATCGCCTGGTTCTGCAGGGGGCACTCGCCGCCCTTGTCGCAGATCGGGCAGTCGAGCGGATGGTTGATGAGGAGGAACTCCATGACGCCCTTCTGGGCGCGCTCGGCCACCTCGGAGGTGAACTGCGTCTTGACCACCATGCCGGGCGCGACCGTCTGCGCGCAGGCCGGCTGCGGCTTGGGCATGAAGCGGAGCTCACCGGTGTTGCGGTCGGGCATGCCGACCTCGACGAGGCACTGGCGGCACGCGGCCACCGGCTTGAGCAGCGGATGGTCGCAGAAGCGCGGGATGCGGATCCCGACCTTCTCTGCGGCCCTGATGACGAGCGTGCCCGCGGGGACGCTCACCTGGACGTCGTCGATGGTGACGTCGATCAACTGGGGAGCGTCGCTCATCGGACACCTCCTCGCGCGTAGACGGCGGATGCCTCATAGGGGAAGAGCTCGCGGGCCGGGGTCGTCAGACCGGCCTCGAACTCCTCGCGGAAGCGCTTGATACCGGACATGATCGGCGTCGCCGCCGCATCACCGAGGGGGCAGAAGCTGCGGCCCGCGATGTTGTGCGCGATCTCGTCGAGGAGATCGACGTCGCCCGGCAGTCCCCGGCCCTTCTCGAGGCGGAACATGATCTGCTTGATCCAGTAGGTGCCCTCGCGGCACGGGGTGCATTTGCCGCAGGACTCGTGCTGGTAGAACTCGGCCCAGCGGGCGATGACGCGGACCACCGAGGTGGTCTCGTCGAAGACCTGGAGGGCGCGGGTCGCGAGCATCGAGCCCGCGGCTCCCACCGACTCGTAATCGAGCGGCGTATCCAGCTCGGCCTCGGTGAACAGCGGCGTCGAGGAGCCGCCCGGAGTCCAGAACTTGAGGGTGTGGCCCTCGCGGATGCCGCCCGCCATCTCGATGAGCTCGCGCATCGTGATGCCAAACGGGGCTTCGAACTGGCCCGGGTTCTTCACGTGACCCGAGAGGGAGAAGAGGCCGTGGCCCTTCGACTTCTCGGTGCCCATCGAGGCGTACCACTGGGCGGACTTGCGGAAGATGCCCGTCACCTGGCACACCGACTCGACGTTGTTCACGACCGTCGGACGCGCGTACAGGCCCGCGACAGCGGGGAAGGGCGGCTTGATGCGCGGATGGCCGCGACGGCCCTCGAGGGAGTCGAGCAGGGCCGACTCCTCACCGCAGATGTAGGCGCCGGCGCCCGCGTGCGCGGTGATCTTCAGATCGCCGAGGATGCCCGCCTCGCCCGCCTCCTTGATCGCCGCGAGAAGGCGGCGGTACACGTGCACGACCTCGCCGCGCAGGTAGATGAAGGCGTGCTTGCAGTTGATCGCACGGCTCGTGATCGCCACGCCCTCGACGAGGATGTGGGGATTCGCCATGATCGTCGGGATGTCCTTGCAGGTGCCGGGCTCCGACTCGTCGGCGTTTACGACGAGATAGCGGGGCAGCCCGTCGTCGGGCGGGAGGAAGGACCACTTGAGGCCGGTCGGGAAGCCCGCGCCGCCTCGGCCGCGCAGGCCCGAATCCTTCACCTCGGCGACGATGTCGGCCGCCTCCATCGTGTTCGCCCGCTTGAGGCCCTCGTAGCCCCCGCGCTTGAGATAGGACTCGAGGGTCCAGGAACGCTCCTCGTCCCAGCCCTTCGAGACGATCGGGGTGAGAGCCCCCGGTGCAGCGAATGACGTCATGCCTGCTCGCCCCCCTCGGTGATGTCGCCCTGGTCGCTCGGCGAATCGATGGCGACCGGCTCGGTCCAGCCCTTCGCGGCGGCGAGCCTCAATCCCAGGAGGCTCGGCTCGCCCGCGGAGGGGCCCTCGTTCTCATGGCCGTCGAGGAATCCCGCCAGCGTGCGCTCGACCTCCTTGAAGGTCGGCGCGACCTCGGCGCCGCGCGTCGGGTGCACCGGACGGCCCGCCTCGATGTCCTCCACGAGGGCGAGCGCCGACTGGGGGCTCTGATTGTCGAAGAACTCCCAGTTCACCATCACGACCGGCGCGTAATCGCAGGCCGCGTTGCACTCGATGCGTTCGAGGGTGATCCTGCCGGACTCGCTCGTCTCATCCGAGCCGACGCCCAGGCGCTCGGAGACGGCGTCCCAGATCTCGTCGCCGCCCATGACGGCGCACAGCGCGTTCGTGCACACGCCCACGAGGTAGTCCCCGTTGGGATGGCGCTTGTACTGGGTGTAGAAGGTCGCCACGGCGCTCACCTCGGCGCGCGAGACCTCGAGGATCTCGGCGATGAGGGCGATGCCGTCCGGGCTCACGTAACCGTCGACCGACTGGACGAGGTGGAGCATCGGCAGCATCGCCGAGCGGGCGTGACCGCTCGGGTAGCGCGAGATGATCTCAGCGGAATCCGCCCGCAGGCGGGCTTCAATTTCGGGGGCAAAGCTCATCGGTCGACGCCTCCCAGGACCGGATCGATGGCGGCCAAGGAGACGACGACGTCGGCCAGCTGGCCGCCCTCGGTCATCATGGCCAGGGACTGGAGATTCGCGAAGGAGGGATCCCTGAAGTGCGCCCTGAAGGGGCGGGTCCCCCCATCGGAGACGAGGTGCACGCCGAGGATGCCCTTCGCGTGCTCGACGGTCTGGTAGACCTGCCCCGCCGGGACGGTGAAGCCCTCGGTGACGAGCTTGAAGTGGTGGATGAGCGACTCCATCGAGGTGCCCATGATCTCGCGGATGTGCTCGAGGGAGTTGCCCTGGCCGTCGGTGGCCACCGACAGCTGCGCGGGCCAGGCGATGTGCGGGTCGGCGACCATGACGGGCGCGCCCTCGGTGGCATCGAGGCGATCGAGCACCTGGTAGATGATCCGCAGGGACTGGTAGCACTCGTCGAAGCGGACCATCGTGCGGTTGTACACGTCGGACTTGTCGCGCACGGGGACGTCGAACTCGAACTGCTCGTAGCCGCAGTACGGCTGCGACTTGCGCAGGTCGAGGGGAAGGCCCGCGGCGCGCACGCCCGGTCCGGTGGTGCCGAGCGCCATGAGGGCCGACAGCGGCATGACCGCCACGTCGCACAGGCGCTTCTTGAAGATCGGGTTCTCCTTCGTGATGTCCTCGAGCTCGCCGATGTCGCGGCGCGCCTTGGGGAGGAGCTCACGGATGTAGTCGACCGTGCCCTCGCCGATGTCCTGGGCGACCCCGCCCGGTCGGATGTAGGCGTGGTTCATGCGCAGGCCCGTGATTCGCTCGAAGATCCTCAGGATCTCCTCGCGTCCGCGGAAGGCGATCGTCATGAGCGTCGTCGCGCCCATCTCGTTGCCGGTCGAGCCGATCGCGACGAGGTGGGAGGCGATGCGGTTGAGCTCCATCATGAGCACGCGGATGAGGCTCGCGCGCTCGGGGACCTCGTCGGTGATGCCGAGGAGCTTCTCGACGGCGAGGCAGTAGGCGACCTCCTGGAAGAAGGGGGCGACGTAGTCCATGCGGGTGCACAGCGTCGTTCCCTGCGTCCAGGTGCGGTACTCCATCGTCTTCTCGATACCGGTGTGGAGGTAGCCGGTGTCGACGCGGGTCTCACGGACCGTCTCCCCGTCGAGTTCGAGGATGAGGCGCAGGACGCCGTGGGTCGAGGGGTGGACGGGCCCCATGTTGACGACGATGCGCTCCGAGGAGATCTTCTCGATCTCGTTGAGGACGTCCGCCCAGTCGCCGCCCTGGGTCATGACCTCGGGGATCTCGTCGGCGTCGACGGGGGCGCCGGTCGCAGCATGGAAGTTCGGGGTGCTCATCAGTTGTATGACCTCCGCGTGTCGGCGGGCGGAACGGTGGCGCCCTTGTATTCGACGGGTACGCCGCCGAGCGGGTAGTCCTTGCGCTGGGGGTGGCCCACCCAGTCGTCGGGCATGGCGGTCCTGGTCAGCGAGGGGTGCCCGTCGAAGACGATGCCGATCAGATCCCAGGTCTCGCGCTCCTGCCAGTCGTTGGCGGGGTAGACGGGGACGATCGAGGGGATGTGCGGATCCGCGTCCGGGCAGGTGACCTCGAGGCGGATCATCCGGTTGTGGGTGATCGACAGGAGCGGGTAGATCGCGTGGAGCTCGCGTCCCGCATCACCCGGGTAGTGGGCGCCGTTCGTGCCCAGGCACATCTCGAAGCGGAGGTCGGCGTCGTCGCGCAGGTGCTTGGCGACGCGGGCGATGTGATCGCGGACGATGAAGATCGTGAGCTCGCCGCGATCGACGACGACCTTCTCGATGACGTCAGCGGCCTCGAGGCCGTCGGCGGCGATGAGCTCCTCGAGGACGTCGACGACCGTGTCGAACCAACCGCCGTAGGGGCGGGGCGACTCGCCGGGGAGGAAGCTCTTAGTGACGAGCCCGCCGAAGCCGGAGGTGTCGGGGAACATGCCCTCACGGCGGGTCATGAGTTCGGGGGCGCCGAAGGCCCTGTTCGCGGCGGCCGCCTCGTGGGCGCCGGTCGTTTCGAGCGCGTCGCTCATGCGAGGAGTCCCTTCATCCGGTGGGTCGGGGTCGCCGCGAGGGCCGCCTGCTCGGCCTTGCGCGCGATTTCACGGCGGTTGACTCCGAGGGGCTCCTTGCCGATCTGCTCACGGAGGGTGAGGATCGCGTGGATGAGCGCCTCGGGACGGGGCGGGCATCCGGGGAGGTACACGTCGACGGGGACGATGTGGTCGCATCCCTGGACGACCGCGTAGTTGTTGAACATGCCGCCAGACGATGCGCAGGCTCCCATGGAGATGACCCATTTCGGTTCGGGCATCGAGTCGTAGACGCGACGGATGACCGGGGCCATCTTGTGGGAGACGCGGCCGGACACGATCATCAGGTCGGAGTGGCGGGGCGAGGCGCGGAAGACCTCGAGCCCGAAGCGCGACATGTCGAATCGCGGGGTGCCGGCGGCCATCATCTCGATCGCGCAGCAGGCCAGGCCCATGGTGACGGGCCACTGGCTGTACTTGCGCGCGAGGCCGAGGACCTTCTCGACGCTCGTCAGGGCGATGCCCGCGGGCAGGCTCTCTTCAAGACCCATTGGTGTTCCTCCCAGTCCCTCAGTAATCCAGTCCGCCGCGACGCCACTCGTAGACGTAGGGCACGGTGATGAGCGCGATGAAGGTGAGCATGGCGATGAGCCCGAACAGGCCGAGGTGGTCGAAGCTCACGGCCCACGGGTACATGAAGACGACCTCGATGTCGAAGATGATGAAGGTCATCGCGACGAGGTAGTAGCGCACGGGGAAACGCCCCTCGTGCAGGTGCGCGGAGGTCGGCTCGATCCCGCACTCGTAGTTGTCCGCCTTCACCTTCGACTTCTTCGTCGGCCCGAGGATCGCGGAGGCCACGAGACCGCCGAAGGCGAGCACGAGGGCGGCCGCGGCCATGATGAGCAGCGGGAAGTAGGGATTCGTCATCGTTCCTCCATGGATCGATCGATTCGCCGTCCGTTCATGCCGACGGCACCAGACGGGTGAGCGCGGTGATGATGCGGTCGTCGAGGTCTCCCCCGGCGCGTTCGTACCCGTCCGACAAGAGCTTGTGGACGAATGTCATGAGGCGCGGGATCGGCAGGCCCTTCGTCGTGCACAGGCGCATGATCCGCGGGTTCTCGATGAGGGACACGAAGACGCGGCCGAGCTGGTAGTAGCCGCCGTACTCGGCTGCGAGCATCTCGGGGTATTCGCTCATCGCGCGATCGACGCCCGCCCGGTCCGCACGACTGAGGGCCTGGGCGATGCACTGCGCGGCGAAGCGTCCCGCTTTGAGGGCGGGCGCGATGCCCTCGCCGTTGAAGGGGGACACCATGCCGCCGGCGTCGCCGACGAGGACGAGCCCGCAGATGTAGTGCGGGGAGCGGTTGAAGCTCATCGGCAGGGCGGCCGAGCGGAGCGGGCCGATCTGGTTCGCCTCGGTGAATCCCCACTCCTCGGGGACGTTGCGCATCCAGGTCTCGAAGACCTTCCTGTAGGGGAGGTTCGTGGCGTTCGCCGTTGAGGCGACCGATCCGAGGCCGACGTTGACGACGCCGTCGCCCATCGGGAAGATCCAGCCGTATCCGGGCAGAAGATCGGATTCGCCGGGTCGGCCGCTCCACAGTTCGAGGTGGGACTCCATGAAGTCCTCGTCCCCGCGGGGCGAGCGGAAGTAGGCGCGGGCGGCGACGCCCATCGGGCGCTTCGGCTTCTTCTCGATGCCCAGCGAGGTCGCCAGGCGCGCGGCGACTCCCCCGCAGTCGGCGACGAGCTCCGCGCGGATTTCAAGCGTGCGGGCCTTCGCGCCCTTGCCGATCTTCGCGGTGACGCCGATGACGCGGCCGCTCGGGTCTTGAAGGGCGCCGGTGACGGTGGCGCCTTCGATGAGGCGCGCGCCGGCGTCGACGGCGCGGGTGATGAGCTCATGGTCGAGGGTGTTGCGCGCGCGGGTCATCCCGTAGCCGGGCAGGGATTTCTGGTCCGGCCAATCGAGTTCGACCGTGTGCCCGCCTCCGATGACGCGCAGGCCGCGGTTGCGGTTCCATCCTTCGGTGTTCACGCCCATGAGGACGAGTTCGTGCACGGCTGCGGGCGTGAGCCCGTCGCCGCAGATCTTGTCGCGCGGGAATTCGCCTTTTTCCAGGACGAGGACGTCGATTCCGAGGGAGGCGAGGTGGTAGGCGGTGGAGGCCCCCGCCGGGCCGGCGCCGACGACGATGACGGCGGCGCGGATGTCGCCGGTCAGCTCATCGGCCACGAAGCGTCCTCCCGTGATGAGCGCAGCACGCGTCTGCGCAAGTGTGCATTCCGGAGCGGTGTGCACTGCACCGCGATCCGAATCGACAGCGTAACGCGTCGCATCACTCGGGGGTGGCGAGACGGGGATTCACGCGGCTTCTTCCGCCTGAGCCCCTCATTCCCGCCCGCGATTTTGAAAAGGCGACAGGTTCTTTATTCGGGGGGAGGTCGTCGCCTCACGCGGGGAGGGGCTTCACTGCGCGATGCAGGGCGGCGATGCCGCCGGTCAGATTGCGGTATTCGACCTTCGACCACCCGTTCGCTGCGATCATCCGGCCGACCGCCTCCTGATCGGGCCACTCCCTGATCGATTCGACGAGGTAGTCGTAGGCCGCGCCGTTCGAGGACATCACCGCGGCGAGCAGCGGCATCACGGTCGACTGGTACAGCTCGTACGCCCTGCGGAAGGCCCGGTTCGGCGGCGTCGAGAACTCGCAGACCACGAGCCTGCCCCGGGGGCGAACGACCCTGGCCATTTCACGCAGGGCCTTCTCAGGATCAGGGATGTTGCGCAGGCCCCATGAGATCGTCACCGCGTCGAAGGAGGCCTCCTCGAACTGCAGGTCGAGCGCGTCGCCCAGCACGAACTCGATATCGGGGTGGCGCTCACGCCCGACGGCGATCATGCCCTCTGAAAGATCGCAGGCCACGACCTCGGCGCCGGCCCTGGCGAGCACGGCCGAAGAAGCACCCGTGCCCGCGGCGAGGTCGAGGATCCGCTCGCCGGGACGCGGATCGACGGCCTTGCGCAGCGCCGCCATCCACACGTGATCCATCCCGCCCGTCATGACGGCGTCCATGAGGTCGTAGCGCTTGGCCACGCGGTCGAACATCGCCGCGACATCGGTCGTCGACTTGCTGAGATCGGCGCGCACCGCGCCGGCTGCTCCGTGCATCATGCCCCCATCCTCCCACGCTCCCGCGCACGTGGCCTCACACGCTCCCGCCCGCCCCGTCGCTCTTCAGGCGCGCCCCCTCTCCCCCGTCGCAGGCTCTCCCCTCCCGGCGACTCCCCGCCCGGGGCGGGGAGCGATGACGCGGGTAGACTGTCCGCCATGCAGATCGACGCCTCCGCGAACGCGCAGCTCCGCGCGCGCATCACCTCTCTCGAGGGCACGCGGTGGGAATCGATCCCCCTCCTCGACCTCCTGCCGACCGATCTCCCTCCGCTCGCCTGGCTGGGGTTCCGGCGCTCGATGGTCGGCTGGGGCGCGTCTGCGATCTGGACCGGCGCCGGGGAGTGCGCCATCGCCGATGCGGGACGCTGGTGGGAGGCCCTCCGCAGGCGGGCGCGGATCGATCAGCCGCCCTCGACGCCGGGCCGGCTGACGGCCTTCGGCTCCTTCGGGTTCTCGGCGGACGCGCCCTCGACGCTCATCGTCCCCGAGATCCTCGTCATCGACGAGGACGGTTCGCGCTGGGCCGTCTCGACGGGGATCGACCGCGCTCCGGATCCGCTGGAGCTCCTCGACGGCGTCGGGCGCGGACGCCCTCGCCCCTGCCGGAATGTGCGCACGGAGATCGGGCGGATGACCCAGGCCGAATGGACCGAGTCGGTGGCCGAGCTCGTCGGCCGCCTCGTCGCGGGCGAGGCCTCCAAAGCCGTGATGACGCGCGACATGCTCCTTCGCGCCGATTCGGCGATCGACCCGAGGTTCCTCCTCGCGCGCCTCGATGAGCTCTACCCGTCGACTTGGCGATTCGCGGTCGACGGACTCATCGGGGCCTCGCCGGAGATGCTGGCCTCTGCCGCCGGAGGGCGCCTCCGTTCACGCGTCCTGGCCGGGACGGCCCCCGCGGGGCGCGGAGCGGAGCTTCTGAAGTCCTCGAAGAACCTGCGCGAGCACGAGATCGCCGTCGAATCGGTGACGAACGCCCTCGCCCCCCTCGTCGAGTCGCTCCGCGAGCCGGGCGCCCCCTTCATCCTCGATCTGCCCAATGTCGCGCATCTGGCGACCGACGTCGACGCGACTCTCGGGGGCCTCACGCTGCTCGAGGCCGTCGCGGCCCTGCATCCGACCGCCGCCGTCTGCGGAACCCCGCGCGAGGCGGCGCTCGCCCTCCTCGGAGAACTCGAGAGGACCGAGCGCGGCCGCTACTCGGGGCCGGTCGGCTGGGTCGACGCCGAGGGCGAGGGCGAATTCTGCATCGCGCTGCGCTGCGGTCGTCTCGAAGACGAGGGCCGCGCGCTCCGGGTGTTCGCCGGTGCCGGGATCATGCCGGATTCGGACCCCTCGGACGAGCTCGTCGAGACCCGCCGGAAGATGAGGCCGCTTCTCGACGCGCTCGGGGTGGATCCGCTTTCCTGAGCCGCCCGGCGCTCGTGCCGACAGCGATGCCGGGACGACGCCGCGACGCCCTCCCCGAAGAGCGCGTTCCCCCATCGATGCGCATGATGGCGGGGGGCTCGGAGCCTCCGCACATT
>NZ_JBNOYB010000060.1:0-29176 GCF_050312375.1 Schaalia sp. | reverse complement strand
CCAGTCGATCGGGCTCGTCAGCCGAGCCCTCGTCGATCAGAACGCGGGGATGACGGAACCGTCGGCCCAGGTGTCCTCGATGAACTTCTTGACCTCATCGGAGTGGAGGAGCTCCTCGAGCTTGACGATCGCCTCGCCCTTCTCGGTCTTGGTCGGCCACACGAGGACGTTCACAGCCGGGTTGTCCTCGGGCGACTCGACGACCAGCGCATCCTTCGCCTGGGAAAGACCGCCCTCCTGGGCGAAGTTGCCGTTGATGACGGCGATGTCGACGTCGTCGAGGGAGCGGACGAGCTGCGGGCCCTCGACCTCGGTGAAGGTGAAGTCCTTGAGGATCTTCACGTTGTTGACGTTCGCCTCCTGGCCGTCGCTCGGGAGCTCGACGAGGCCGTTGTCCGCGAGGAGCTTGAGAGCGCGGGCCTGGTTCGTCACGTCGGAGATGATGCCCACGGTCGCACCGGCGGGCAGCTCGTCGAGGGACTTGATCTTGTTGGAGTAGACCGCGAGGGGCTCGAGGTGGACGCCCTTGCCCGGGGTGAAGTCGAAGCCGTTCTCGGCCTCCTGGGCATCGAGGTAGGGCACGGTCTGGAAGAAGTTCGCATCAAGGTCGCCGTCGTTGAGGGCGGTGTTCGGCAGGATGTAATCCGTGTACTCGACGACCTCGAGCTTGAGGCCCGCGGCGGCGGCGAGATTGTCCTGGATGTACTGGAGGATCTTCGCGTGCGGCGAGGGCGAGGCGCCGATCTTGAGATCGACGACCGCCGAGGAAGACGCGTCGGAGGAGGCCGCGGAATCGGCGCCGGAGTTCGAGGAGGAACCGCAGGCCGCGAGGCCGAGGGACAGCAGGGCCGCGGTGGAGGCGGCGACGATGGTGCGGATGGAACGCATGGTGGGTCTCTTTTCTGTGAGGGCCCTCCGACGACTCGGGCGGAGCATGAGCGGCTCGCCCTGGTCGATCGGCGGAAAGCGGGGCGCCCGGGGGCGCGGATTGAGGGGGTTGAAGTTCGGAGTGCTGGGCTGGGGTTCACCCGGCCGGCGGTCGCCTCAGCGGTGGTCCACCAGCCGGCTGATCATGTCACCGATCATCTGGACGAGCTGAACGATGATGATGATCGCGATGACCGTGGAGATCATGACGTCGTCCTGCCAGCGGTTGTACCCGTAGTTGATCGCCATCTGGCCGAGGCCGCCGCCGCCGACGGCGCCCGCCATCGCGGAGTAGCCGATGAGGGTGATTGCGAGCGTCGTGATCGACTGGACGAGGACGGGGGCCGCTTCGCGGACTTGCACGCCCCAGCGGATCTGCCGGTTCGAGGCGCCCATCATCTGCGCCGCTTCGATCTTGCCCGGATCGACGGCGAGGATGTTCGATTCGACGAGGCGGGCGAAGTAGGGGACGGACAGGAGGACGAGCGGGACGACGGTCGCCTGCCATCCGAGCGAGGTGCCGACGATGAGGCGGGTCACCGGGATGAGGACGACGATGCCGATGATGAAGGGGAAGGAGCGGACGACGTTGACGATCGCGGATGCCGTCTCGTAGACGGGCCGGTTCGGCGTGAGGCCGTTCTTCCCCGTTTGAACGAGGAGGAGTCCGAGCGGCAGGCCGATGAGGACCGTGAACAGGGTCGCGAAGCCCATCATGAGGAGCGTGTCGATGATCGCGGGCACGAACTGCTTGGTGAGCGCCGGGTTGTCGAGCCACTTGGGATCGTTGACGCCGCCGGGCAGGATGCTCGTCAGGCGCGCGGCTCCGAGGAGGCCGGTCTGGGCGAAAGCGGTCACGATCTCACCTCCGCGTAGATGTCGTCCTCGCGCAGGCGCGAGATGATCTTGTCCGCGTGGTAGCTCGGGACGGAGAGCGCGAGCCTGCCGACTTGGACCGTTCCGATGGATTCGAAGGTCCCGGCCGTGACGTCGGCGCCCATCGAGGCGGCGAGGTTGAGGACGGTCGCCCCTGTGGGCACGCCGGGCGTGGAGGTGAAGATGACGTCGAGGAGCGTCGCGTCCTCGCGCAGATCCGCCTCGTCGACGGAGGGCGCGGGGACGAGTTCACGGGCGAGGGGGCTGGTCGCATCGGCGACCACTTCGCCGACGGCGCCGGTCTGGATGACGCGGCCGTGCCCGAGGAGGGTGACGGAGTCGCAGATCTCGCGGACCACGGCCATCTCGTGCGTGATGACGAGGACCGTGACGCCCTCGGATTCGCGGATGGAGCGGATGAGTTCGAGGATCTGCCGCGTCGATTCGGTGTCGAGGGCGGAGGTCGGCTCGTCGCACAGGAGGACCGAGGGGGAGTCGGCGAGGGCGCGGGCGATGCCGACGCGCTGACGCTGACCGCCCGAGAGCTGCGAGGGGTAGGAGTCGCCGCGCCCGGCGAGGCCGACGAGTTCGAGGAGTTCCTCGACGCGGGCCTTGACCTTGTCCTTGGGAACGCCTGCGAGCTTGAGCGGGTAGCCGATGTTCTGCGCGGCGGTGCGCGCGTCGAGGAGGTTCGCCGCTTGGAAGACCATGCCGATGCGACGGCGGGCTTCGCGCAGTTCCTTGCCGCCGAGGCGGGCGAGGTCGAGGCCGTCGACGACGATTTCGCCTTCGCTGGGGTGCTCGAGGGCGGTGAGGCATCGGATGAGGGTCGATTTGCCGGCGCCGGATTGTCCGACGATGCCGTGGATCGAGCCGCGCTCCACGTGAAGCGTGACGTTGTCGAGGGCGACCACTTCGTTGCCGCCCTTGACGGAGTACACCTTCCGCACTCCGTTAAGGTCGATCATTTCGCCCTCCACTAGGCCGTCGATCCCGTTGTTTGACCTTTTCAGCATAGGTGGCCGTCCGAATCGCCCCAAATAACTCGTTACAACTCTCCACTATTCGAAATGATTTACCCTCTGATCTGCGGAAATAGCGTCTCATTCTGGAAGTGATCCAGGTAACTCCCCATCGATCCCCTCGCCGTCCTCAAAGCGCGCACGATCCGCGCCCGTCACCGGATTGAACGAGCCGAGCGGATGTCACTGCCGAGCACGAGCGGATGTCAGGGCCGGACGAGCGCTCCCGCGAGTGCGGCGCCGAGGCTCAGGGCCGCCAGGGACAGGGCCCAGACGCCGAGGAGGAGCGCGAGCGCCGGCCCCCTGCGCCCCGCGTGCCAGAGATTCCAGCAGTCCATGACCGCGGTCGAGAAGGTCGTGAATCCTCCGAGGAAGCCCGTCGCGATCAGTGCGCGCGCCAGCTCCGCCTCGGGCTCGAGCGCGCTGCTCGCGACTCCCAGGAGGAAGCTGCCGAGGATGTTGACGATCCCGATCCCCAGCAGGGGCAGCGCGGCGGGCCGGCGGACGGGGTCGTCGGAATCGCGATGCCCGTGCAGGCGACGCCGGGCGGCGAGGGCGGTCACGGCCCGCCGGACGAGGAGGTCGAGCCTCCAGCGCGAGACGGCGCCGAGGGCCCCGCCGAGGGCGATCGCGAAGACGGCGAGGGGGCTCATCGGCCCCCTCCCTCGCGCCCATCGCCCTCGTCCCCTTGGAGGAGGGCGCGAAGGAGGAGCCACCCGGCCCCCGCACAGGCCACCCCGATGACGAGAAGCAGGCAGGAGGCGGCAGCGGAGGCGAGGATCCCGCCGAGGGCCAGGGCCGCGGACATCCCCGATCGCGTCGCACTGATGAGGGTCCCGTAGGTCGTGAAGGCGCCCGCGAAGCCCGTGGCCGCGAAGAAGCGGAGATTCACCCGGCCGCGACTGGGAGCGGCTCTGCGCGCGAGGATCGCCGACAGGGCGCCGAGGAAGAAGGCTCCCACGAGGTCGACGACGACGGTCGACCACATGAGGGGGAGGAAGCCCGGTACCGGGAGCGGCCACGGGTGAGCCGCGGCGAGGGCGTCGAGTCCGCCGCGCGCGAGCGCCCCGAAAGCCCCGCCGAGGGCGATGAAGACCCATGCGGGAATGCGCTCCCCCGCTCCCCGGGTCGATGCCGCGCGTTCAGCGCCTCCCGCCTTCACGCGCCCAGTGTAGGGCCTCGCTCCGCATAGACTGGCCCCATGCTCTTCGCCTTCTCCGTCTCCCCCACGACTTCCCCTTCCGCCGACGGCGCCGTCACCGAAGCCGTGGCCCGCGCGGTCAAGATCGTGCGCGAGTCCGGGCTCCCTCATGAAACGACTTCGATGTTCACCACGATCGAGGGGGAGTGGGACGAGGTCATGCCCGTCATCAAGGCCGCCTGCGATGCCGTCGCCGAGACCTCTCCGCGCGTCTCACTGGTCCTCAAGGCGGACCTGAGGTCCGGGCGCGCCGATGAGATGCACGCCAAGCTCGAGCGCCTCGACTCGGCGATCGCAGACCTTGACTGAGCGGGCCTTGGACGGCCGGACCGTGACTGAGCGGGCCGTGAACGAGCAAGGCACAGCCGAAAAGGGCCCGATCGAGCAGGCCCCGATCGAGCAGGGCCCGCTCGGGGCGGGCGCCGGACGCTTCGCCCCCTCCCCGACCGGGGACTTCCACCTCGGCAACCTCCGGACGGCCCTCCTCGCCTGGATCTGGGCGCGCCGCAGCGGCCGCCGCTTCCTCCTGCGCATCGAGGACATCGACCGGGTCCGCTCCGGCAGTGCGGAGCGTCAGCTCGCCGACCTCGCCGAGATCGGGATCGACTGGGACGATGAGCCCCTCATCCAGACCTCCCGAGCCGATGCCCACGAGGCCGCGCTGAAGGACCTGGCCGAACGCGGGATGCTCTTCGAGTGCTACTGCTCGCGACGCGACATCCGCGAAGCGGGATCCGCGCCCCACGTCCCGCCCGGCCACTATCCCGGCACCTGCTTGGACCTCGATGAGGCGACCCGCGTGCGCCGCCGCGCCGAACTCGCCGCCGAGCACCGCGCACCCGCCCTTCGACTGCGCGCCCCCGCGCCCGAATGGACCGTCTTCGATGAGCTCCACGGCTCCTACACGGGCCCGGTCGATCATTTCGTCCTGCGTCGCGCCGACGGCGCTCCCGCCTACAACCTCGCGGTCGTCGTCGACGACGCCTACCAGGGCATCGACCAGGTCGTCCGCGGGGACGACCTCCTCGCTCAAGCACCCGGACAGGCGGCGCTCGCCGCCCTCCTCGGCGTGACGCCGCCGACCTACGTCCACGTGCCCCTCGCCCTCGGCCCTGCCGGAGACCGGCTCGCGAAGCGCGACGGCGCCGTGACACTCCGCGAGCTTCACGCACTCGGCTGGTCGACCGGGGATGTCATCGCATTCATCGGAGCCTCCCTCGGCGTCGAGCGCGCCAGGAGCGCCCGGGATCTGTTCGACGCCCTCGACCTCGGGGCCCTGCGGGCCCTTCCTCTCAAGCCTTGGATCGTCGAGGCGCCCGCCGCCCCCTGAGCGGCACGGGCGGCCTCTGGCAGACTGGCCCCATGGATTTCTTCCAGAAGCTCTTCGGGTACAAGGAACCGACCCTCATCGTCGCGGAGTCGGAGACGTGGACCGAGTTGCCCGTCTCGGACGGGCTCGACGCGGCGATGGCGAAGCGCGCCCGGAAGGAGGGGTGGACCGGCACCGCTGAGGAGGAGCACGCCTTCCACTGCCTCGTCCGGGTCGAGGGCCCCTTCTCGAGCGCCCCGCTCGAAGTGGAGTCCCTCGGCATCAGAATCGCCGTGCTCGACCACGGCACCGCGGCCGGGATCATCGAGCGCATGCGCGCCGACAACGGCCTGCGGGTCACTGCGGTGAAAGCCCTCGCCCGCCTCGACGCGGCGGGCCGGTGGGGCGTCCGGGTGAATATCTGAGCCCTCGGCCACCCGGGGCCGCGACGGGGAAGAACGCCCGAGAAAGGGATGCCCCCTGAAAAACGCAGAACCCCGACCGGTGGATCGCACCGAGCGGGGCCGCTGCGCGCCCGAAGGGACTCGAACCCCCAACCTTCTGGTTGGGAGTCTCACGCGCTGTGGCCTGCAAGGTGGTAGATCTCGATGAGTGGCGGTCGCGGCGGGCGTCCTAATCCTGAGTCCCATGATGGTCTGTTGTGATTACTCGACTCCCTATCCCCTCCCCCTGGTCAGAGGCTATAGATTCCTGGACGCTCGCACTCAGAGCGGCGCAACGCTCTGCGCAGACGATTGAGACGCGCACGGACCACCTGAGGCGGTTTGCGCGGCAGAGCGGTGCCGGGTCGCCGGGCCTCGTCTCACGCTCGATGCTGGTCGAGTGGGCGGGGGCTCATGAGTGGTCTCGGGAGACGCGCCGCTCGGTGTATGCGTCGCTGCGCGGGTTCTTCCGTTGGGCGTTCGAAGCCGGGATCGTCGTCGATGATCCGACGGATGCGCTCCCGAGCGTGCAACCAGCGCCGCCGATGCCCAGGCCCGCCCCTGAGGCGGTCTATTCGGTAGCTCTGGAGGCTGCGGATGCGCGGGCGCGGGTGATCCTGCGACTCGCTGCGGAGGCGGGTCTGCGGCGGGCGGAGATCGCCGCAGTGGAGCGCCGGGATCTCGTCGAGGATCTTTCGGGGATCTCGCTCCTCGTTCACGGCAAGGGCGGGAAAGAGCGGATCGTCCCGCTCTCGGATTCGCTTGCTCGGGAGGTGCGCAGGTATATCGGGCGGCGCCGCTGGCTCCTGCCCTCCCCTACCGGCGGGCACCTTACCCCGCGCCATGTCGGGAAGATCGCGACCCGGCTTCTTCCCGAGTCGTGGACTTTGCACACGCTGCGGCATCGCTTCGCGTCGCGCGCACACGCGGGATCGCGGGACCTTATCGCGATCCAGCGCCTTCTAGGTCATGCGTCGGTCGCGACGACGCAGCGATACATAGCAACGGACATGGAGACGTTGCGCTCGGCGGCGGCCTGCGCTGCGGTGTAATCCCCCCAAGTTGACAATAGGCGTTGCGTCGCCTATTGTTGTGAGTGTTGGGAGGCAATCCCGCCCCCAACAGGAAGCCCCCGGGTGGAGCCGGGGGCGTGGAGGAAAGGAGCCAAGATAATGATCGAGATTATCGCGGTTCTGATCTCCGTTCCTGCGGCCATTGTAGCGCTCATCGAGTTGATTGAGAAGGCCCTGCGCCTGATCGCTCGACTCGACTGGGGCGACGAGGCTCAGGACTGAGATCCCGCTCGGGTCGGCAGCGACCGGCCCGAGCGGCCTCCTCCCCACTGATCTCGGAGGATTCGATGACGACGCGGTATCTCAGCCTTTCGGATTTCGCCGAGCGCGTTGGGCTCTCGACGAACACGCTCAGCTCATACACGGCGAAGGGCCTCACGCCCGACCCGGATGTGATGATCGGGCTTGGCGATCGCGCGGTGCGAGGCTGGACGGTCGAGACGATTGACGAGTGGATGACGGCGCGCCCTGGTCGCGGCGCTCGAACGGACCTGAAGCGCCGCAGCGGCGACGCCCTTCGAGGGCTTGGACGCGGTCGCTGAGGGCTTCGTCCCAGGATCGTCGGTCGCGGCGTTCCTCGGCGAGGTCGGTGCGGATCTCGCCGACTTGGTGGCCGAGGGATCGGACTGAGTCTTCGATCCGGCGGACGCCGTCGGCGACGCTGCTGCCGTGGTTGGGCCTGAGCCGCCTCCGAGTCTCGATGAGGCCTGCGGTCGAGGTGATGAGGGCTCCGAGTCCGGTGAGGCCGCCGAGGGCGGCGATGAGATCCGGGCTCATGCGGATCCTCCCGTGGGGGTGTGTGCGAGGGCGAGGCCGGGGACGAGGATCGAGCCGACGAGGCTTGCCCATAGGGGCGCGTGCGCCTCGGTGACGAGCCCGTAGGCCGTGGCGAGCGGGAGGGCGGCGAGGGCTATCCCGTAGACCCACCTGCGGACCTCGGGGGTCAGCCAGGAGGCCAGGCGGGGGGTCGGGGCGTCTGCGGCGTGGCGGGGCGCGCTCATGCGGTCACCTCCTTCTCGGCGGCGATCGCCTCGGCCGGTGCGGGCACGCCGATCGCCTTGACGGTGTCGAGGATCGTGGCGACCTCGTCCGCGATGGAGATGTCCACGGCGCCGCCGATCGCCTTGATCGCGGCATTGTGGGCCTGCCATGCTCGCTCGACGAGCCCGTTCCAGGTCACCCACCCAACGGGCCGGACCCCAAGCACGGGGTAGTAGTAATCGGCCTCGGCTTGGTCGATGGCGCGGGCGCCGCCGAGGCCGGAGAGGCACACGAGTGCGTAGGCGTAGGTGTTCCAGGGGGTGACGGTGCGGATCATGTGCATGGCAGTGGTGTCCTTTCGGGTGGTGGGTGCCTGGGCGGGCGCCGAGGCGGGGGCGGAGGCTTGGGCGCGGGCGGAGAGCTCATTGAGGCGGGCGGCCCACCGGCCGGGGCACGCAGTAGCGGTGAAGTCGGTGTGCGGGCGCAGGGGGAGCGGTCCCCATTGGGCGCGGATCGCTCCGATGAGGCTGATGACGGTCTCGAAGTCGGCGTCGGAGCACTCGGGGCGGCATTCGATTCCGATTCCGAGGGCGTTTCCGTCGAGGGCGTGCCATGCTCGATCTGTGTCGGCGACGAGTTGCGTGACGCGCCCGGCGCTGGCGACGTAGTGCGCGCTCGTGTCGCCGCCCCACCTGCTGAGGTAGTTGACCACGTCCTGATGAGTCTGGCCGTCTTCTCCCCAGTGATGGATCACGATCCATGCCGGGGGCGCGGAGCGGCCGGGGCTGTAGTTCGGGGACTGGTGGATATCGGTCACTGCGGCATTGGGCATGATTCGGCCTCCTTTCAGGCGATGGTCCAGCTGGCCTCTACGTCCCATTCGCCGGTGCCGAAAGTGCCGGTTCTCCAGCACATGAGGTCGACATTTCCGTTCGGGTCGGCGTACAGGTACACCTGCGCGTCGGACATCATGTGCCCGAAACTGCGGACGCGGGGGCGCAGGGCAACGGCGCCGATGGTTGCGACGCGGAAGAACTGGCCAGATGAGATGTTGAATGCTCCTCCCGTCCTCTGGAGCTTGAGGAGGCAGTCGATGCGGCGGCCGGTGCGCGTCGCCTCGACGACGGTCAGTTTCCAACCGCTGTTCGGGGCGATTTTGAGGTCTGCGGGGCTACCGAGCAGGGCCTCGAGGCGTTCGGCGATCTGCTTAGCGAGGGCGGGGAAGTCGGCGGGCTTGTCGGCGGGTAGGGGGTAGGGGATGGCCAGTTTTGCAGTCTGTGCGGGCATGAGTCTTTCCTTAGATAGTTGCGGTGGCTAGGTCGAGGTAGGTGAGGGAGTCGAGGAGGGTCCAGGTGAGGGGGTCGGGGATCTGGCCCCAGGTGAGGGCGGCTCCGGGCACGGCGGCCCGCGTGAGTTGGAGGGCGAGGGTCCACCGCCCGTCCCGGTAGGTGTAGGAGCCTCCGTCGAGGTAGACGGCGATGCGGCCAGAGCCGGGGACCCAGGGGGCAGCGCCGGTGATGATGAGGGGGTGTCCGATCCGGGTGGTGGCGTCCAGGAGGAGGATCGCGGTTTGGGCTGACAGGTCGGGCGCTCGGGTGTTGAGGCGGGCGGCGGGGATGGTCCAGCCTCCGGGAGCACTGCGGGCGAGCGTGCGGCCTGCGAGAGCCTGGGCGTCCCTGGCGGTGGCGAGGTCGGTGGTGATAGAGACGCTGCGGTATCCGAGCCTTTCGATGAGCGCCTGGTCCTTGGCGGTCTCAGTGTGTTGCGTGGAGGTGGGTTTTCCGGTGTCGTCGACGCCGGTCTCGGTCCAGGTGACGGCCACGGTGGTGGCGAGGTCGGTGGTGTCGCGGGTGATGTCCACGTCTCGGGCGAGCGTGGAGGCCTCCAGGACGGTGGCGCCGCTCGATGCCGTCTCGAGATATGCGCGGCCGTCTCCTGCCTGGCGCAGCCTGTACAGGGCGCGACGGCAGGCGAGGTCTTCGAGCCGGTAGTACTGGCCGAGGGTGCGGTGTGCTGCGGGCCAGAGGATCGCGCCGGTGGAGGAGGCGATATCGCGCAACACCTGGGCGAGAGATTGAGAGTCGATGTCTTTGGGGGCGAGGGTGAGGGCTCCGGGAGCCGGGTCGATCACGGTGCGGATCGGAATGCGGGCGGCGTCGATCGCTCGGGCGATCCGCTCGGCTGCGGTTTCTGCGGGCCATGGGTCGGATCCGATCATGAGGTTGGCGTGCTCGGCGCTCGCGTCGGCGCATGTCAGGTCGAGGCGTGGCATTCCGAGCGTGTCGTCCCAGGACAGGACCGCGTCGGTGATGCGCCCATCAAACGGTGTCGCCGACGGGGAGGCGGCGCCGGTGCGGGTGAGGGTGTGACTGCGGGTTTCGGCGCGCCCGTAGCGCTCCCATGACTGACCCAGCGCGGCCCATGGCGTCGTGAGGGCGGTCCACATGGGGCCGATGGGGTTGGCCCAGACGGCCAGGCCCACCCAGTCTCCTAGATGCTCGTCTTCCGGCTCGATGAGGACCTCCAGTGGGCCGGGGATGGAGGTGGAGGCGGCGACTGGGCCGGTCGTCCACGTCGACGGCCACGGCCCGGATGCGTAGACGGGGGCGATGCGGATCGTCGAGTCCGGGGGGATCCAGTCAACGATCAGGGCGGCGCGGTAGACGGCGCCGCGTGTCGCGACCGGGAGACTGTCCCAAGCGGCCGGGTCCAGGCCCTCAGGCGGGGGCGCGGCGGGCATGAGACGCGCGACCACACCAGCCCCGAGGCTTTGGGGTGCGGGAGACGAGACGACCGTCTGCGTGTCGATCGCCCCTGGAGTGGCCTCGGTGGTGACGACCAGGGGCGCGCCCGGCGCGCACAGGTCCGTGACGGCCGCGACCTGGGCCTCAGGTACGGCGATCGACATGGAGGCGGTGGACGGACGGGGCTGGTCCAACCGGGAGGATCTACCCCATCTAATGGTGAGCCCATCGAGCACCGTAGCGTGCCCGGATTCGAGGTCTGCGGCTGCGCCTGCCAGGCGCGTTCCCGCGACCTCGACCCAGGTGGTCAGATCGGCACTCATCGCCCTGCTCCGATGATGACGGCGCCGGTGCGGCGCTCGGCGGTGGTGAGGATGCGGCGGATCTGCTCGGAGACGGCGACGGGGTCGAGGGCGCCATTGACGGTGATGTTGACGACGGAGGGGGCGGGGGTGGTGTCGGCGGATGTGCGGCGGCGGACGAGGGTGGCGAGTGTGGGCACAGGGGCGGCGGCGCCTGCGGCGGCCTCGATGGTGGGGGGTGCGCCGCCTGCGGAGAGCCCCAGGAAGGAGCCAACTTGGGAGAGCCATGCGGGTGGCGTGAAGTTGCTAAAGAGGTTCGACACCCAGGTATAGGCGGACTGTACGCCGTCGACCATGGCCCAAAACCCGTCGATGATGGGTTGGATCCAGGTCATGACTTTGGAGGCGCCGGATTTTATGGCTTCCCATAGGCCGTTGACGCCGTTTCGGAAGGTTTCGCTGTTCTGGTAGGCGTAGATGATTCCGGCGACGAGGGCGGCGATGGCGGTTACCACGATGCCGATGGGGTTGAGGTTCATGACCACGTTGAGGGCGCCTTGTGCTGCGGTCCATGCGGTTGTAGCGATGCGCACGGCTGTTTGGATCGAGTGGTATGCGGCGAGGCCTCCATTGATCGCGAGGATGGTGGCGGCGAGGCCGCCGATGACTCCGGCGGCGATGAGGACGGCGGTGGAGTGGTCGGCGACGAATGTGGCTGCTGTTCCCATCGCCTGGGTGAATTGAGTAACAACCGGAAGGAGTTTTTCTCCGAGACTTGCCTTTGCGTTTTCCCATTCGGCGTTCGCGATCTGTTGTGCTCCTGCGGCTGAGTCGGCTTCGCGGGCGAATTGGCCTTGTGCGGCGGCGGTTTGCTCGGTGAGGAGGGCGAGGGTGGCTTGCGCTTCGGCGGTCTTTGCGGCTTCTCCGGTCAGGCCGGTGAGGCCTTGGGCGGCGAGGCGGGCCTCGATGTCGGCTTGCTTGATGGAGACGCCGTATTTTTCGATGGGGTCGCGCTCGCCCCTGAGGAGGGAGGAGACGGCGGCCACGGCGTCGGCGGTAGTTCCGCCGAATGTGGCGGCCAGGTCGGCGCCCAGGCTGATGAGTTGGTCGGTTTGTCCTGCGAGGTCGTCGGCGCTGGTGCCCATGGTGGTGAGTTGGGCGCCGAGGACGGCGGCGAGGTTGTTGTATTCGGCGGCGGCGAGGCCAACCGATGAGGCGGCGCGCTCGGCGTTGGCGGTGACGGTGTCGGCGTGGGCACCGTAGACGGCTTCGACGGCTCCGACTGATTGTTGGAGGTCGGAGGCGGCGTCGGTGGCGGCCTTGGCGACGAGGCCGAGCGCGCCGACTACTGCGGCGGCGGGGACGGCGGCCTTTTTGAGGCCGTTCTCCATCTGCCCGGCCTTGTCGGCCACCTGGTCCATTCCTGCCGTGGCGTCTTTTACGTCAGAGACGACGCGCACCGAGAGGATCGCGGTTTTCGATGCCATGGCGAGGACCTTTCTAGGGGCGGTCGAGGAGGGTGAGGGCGGTGGCGAGGTCGGCGTCGGGCCGTGTCTCCCATTCGCTCATTGGGATGCCCGTGGCGAGGGCGAGGGAGACGATTAGTCGGCGGCGGTCGCCGATTGGGTAGGGTCCACGTCGACGGCTGCGGCCTCGGCGTGTGAGGTGGCGTCGGAGAATTGTTCGAAGGTCATGCCTGAGGGGAGTTCACCGGTTCGTTTAAGGGCCGCGTAGGCGAGGTATGTGGCCCACAGGAAGGGGGCTTCTGTGGGTGTGGGCCACTTCTCACGCTTGCACGCCAGTTCCCAGCGGATTCGGTCGCGGTTGTCAGTTTCGACGGTCATCTCGGTGAGGATGCCGGTGGGGGCGCAGGTGATGATGTGGACGTTGAGGCCTTTGATGGTTGCCATGTTTAGGTTCCTTGGATCGTGTCGAGTAGGGCCTCGACGCGCTGGGAGTAGAGGGCGAACCATGTGGGTTCGGTGTCTTGCGCGGTGAGGCTGAGGAAGGGATTGGGCTTGATGTGGCGGGTGTGCCATCCCCAGTGAATTGGGGGCCCGTAGGGGACGCCGCCTTTGCGGTTGTTTCCGGCTCTTGCGATGGCTGCGGCTTGGGTGGCACCTGCGCGGACGGTGGCGGCGAGGCGTCCGGTGCGCTTGGGGACGCGGGCAGTGGAGGCGCCGACGATGACTCCGGCGACGAGGCGATTGGTTTCGCGCATTTCGCGCATGTCTACGCCTGCTTTGCGCAGGGTGGAGCGTAGGCGGGCGGCACCTTCGACCTTGACGCCGGAGTAGTCGACCATGGTCAGGCGCCGGGGCCGGTGATGGCGGGTTCGATGGTGGGCTTGGTGGTGCATTCCCATTCGAAGTCGGCGGTTGCCTTGCCCCCGACTTCGCCGCCGATGTCTGTGGCCTCGACGGTGACGACTCCCCTAATGGCCTTTTCGCCTGCGTTGTTGGGGATGTATTCGAAGGGGAGGTCCTTTCCGGCGTTGGCCCAGGTGAATTCGCTGACGGACTTGTCGGCGCCGAGATCCTGGAGGAAGGTGCCCGAAAGGGTGAATGCTTCGGTGCGGTCGCCTTGTACCTTTTCGCCCGAGAGGACGGCGATGGGGTCGCCTTTCTTGACTTGGGGCTTGACGGTGCATTTGGTGACCTGGGAGGACAAGACGAAGAGGGAGGACTTGTCTCCCAGGGTCAGGACGCCGGGGCCGACGGTGACGGTGTTGACGCTCATGGGGTGGTCTCCGTTTCGATTTCGAAGTGCAGGGCGGGCAGGGGGTCGGGACTGATGTTGGGGAGGGTGAGGCCTTGGGGGCGGATCTTCTTTCCGATGGTGAGGGGGTGGATGCGGTCGAGGAGATCTCCGAGGGCGGCGATGTGGGCGCCGTTGTCTGGGGCGACGAGGTACACGTCCCACGAGACGGCGAGGCCGGCGCCGTCGAGGGTTGTGGTGGTGATCTCGTTGGGGGCGAGGTAGACGCCGGGGAGGTCGAGATCGCGGGGGTCGGTAACGGCTCGGATCCCGAGGTCGTCGAGGGCTTTGGTGAGGTCGAGGGCTGCGGAGGCGAGGAGGCTCATATGACCACCGGGAGGGCGTAGGCCTCGATCTTGAGGAGGCGGGCGATGTCGGAGTCGTACCGGCTGACGTAGGTGGCGCCCATCTCGCTCATGGACTCGATGCCCGCCGGGGAGTTGCGGCGCCGGTGGAGGCGGGCGGTGAGCATGGTGGCGCCGAGGATGACCTCGGCACTCCATGGGGCCGAGCCGACCGGGAGGGCATTGACGAGGGCGCAGACGGCGGCGGCGCACTCGGTGAGGGTGGCGTCGTAGGGCTCGGGGAGTTTGGCCCAGCGTCCGGCCCTCCCGGCCAGTTCGTCGGCGTTCATGTCAGCCCTCGGCGTCGATCTTGAAGAGCGCGCGCTCGTCGTTGACAAGCAGCCCGTAGTATCCGAAGAGGCCGAGGTCGATTCCGCCCTTGGGGAGGTCGATGGCGTTGATGCGGATGGGGGTGCCGTCCTCGTAGTAGGTGGCGGCGCGCTTATCTCCGGCGAGGATGGTACCGGCGGCGAGGCTGGGGTCGACGAAGAGGCGCAGGCCGTTGACGGTGGCGGTGGTGGTGGACAGGTTGACGGCGTCGCCGCCGCCGAGCCACCACGGGACTTCGTCGCGCTTGAGGGCGGTGAAGGCGGCCCACACGTCGACGCCGAATGCCACGAAGGACAGGGAGGAGCCGTGCCCGGCGGCCTCCTTGCCGAGGGTGACGAGGGCTGCAGGCAGGGTGTTGGACACGTTGATGTCGGTGGCGGCGTCGAGGAGGGCGGTGGCGACGGCGGCCTCGGTCTTGAGGGCGTAGTCCTCGACGGCTGCGGACCACATGGCCTCGATGAGGTCGGGGTCGCCGAGGTCGACATAGATTCTGTCGATGTCCCAGCCGCCCGCGATGCGGTTGACGGTGGCCTCGAGGGGCTCGGTTTCCATGGTGGAGGAGGGGATTTCTGTCTTGTTGCCCGCGTAGGTGTCGACGGTGGGGCGCGTCTTCCAGCGCCATCCCTTGACCTTGGTCGTGCGGCCGAGGGGCTTGGAGGTGATGGAGTCGATGAGGGGCCGGTCGACGCGGCGGCCGGTCCACAGTTCGCCGAGCCAGGAGGGGCGGCCAAGGAAGCCGGTGCCCTTGTCGGCGGAGGGCAGGATGTCTTTGAGGGCGGCGCGGACTTCGGCGGCGGGGGCGGAGTCGGTGATGAGGCGGGCGGCGGTCTCTGCGGCGGCGCGGACGGTGGTGGGTGTGGCAGAGGCGGGGAGGATCGGCGGGGCCTGCGGGGTGGCGGCTTCGACCGTGGGAGCTTGGGGGGCGGTGGTCTCGGTGGTAAGGGTTTCGGTGGTGGGGGTGCTGTTTTTCATGGGGGTTTCCTTTTCTTTGGGGTCCAGGGCTGCGGCCACGTTGGTGACGCGGGCGTCGGGGAATGCGGGGATGGCGGTGAGGCTAACCTCGCGGATGGTGGCGCGGGTGATGTGGGTGGTCTCTTCGCCGTTGACGTACTGCCAGCCGCCGGGTTCGGGGTAGGCGCCGACGGAGAGGCCGTCGCGCAGGCCGTTGGCTGCGGAGGCGAGGGCCTCGTCGCCTGCGGGGGTTTCGGGCACGAAAAACCGCATGGTGAGGCGGTCTCCCTCTTCGGCGGCGGCGACGCCGTAGCCGACGGCGGAGTGGTGGTCGTGCTCGATGCACAGTTTCACGCGGGAGAGGTCGTCGGGGAGGATGAGGCTTCCGGGTTCGAAGATCACTGGGCCCGTGGAGGCGTTGGCGCGTTGCCCGAAGAACGTGGCGGTTCCGGTGATGGTGCGGGCTTGGGGGTCGACTTTGGCGGGGGTGAAGGCGCAGGTGATGACTGTCATTTGCTGGTCTCCCTTGGGGTTCCGTGTTCGCGGGCGATGAGGTCGTCGACGGTGTAGACGCCGGACTCGATGGCGGTCTTGTAGGAGGTCATTCGGTCGCCGAAGTCCGCGGCGAGGAGGGGGTCGGTGTCGAAGCGGCACCATTGGCCTCGGGGGAGGATGTCGTCGAGGCTGAGTCGCTCGCAGATCGCGGCCATGTAGGGGGCGAGGGTGTAGTCGATGAGTTCGCGGGCGCGGGCGGGGACGTTGGTGTAGGTCATGGAGGCGGCTTCGGCGGGTGCGTCGACGGCCCAGGCTGGCAGTCCGAGGACGCGGGCGAGGTCGAGGGCGGCCGCTTTGCGTCCATCGATGAGGAGGTTCTCGGGAGAGGCGGCAAGGGTTTTGGTTTCAATGGAGGCCGAGGAGTAGGAGACGTTTGTCTTTGCGCGCTGGTTGACGTATTCGGCGACGAGCGCGCGGGCCTGCTCGGGGGTGAGGGGGGTTCCGCCGGTTTGGTGCAGCTCGACGGCGGGGACCGGGTTGGTGGAGGCGATGAGGGCGGCGCGGTCGAGGCGCAGGGCGGCGCGGATGCGCTCGGATGCGTAGGTGAGGATGCCCTCGTGTGGGCCGTCGACGCGGATCACGTCGGCCCGGTTGACGGGGCGGCCCCAGGCTGCGATGAGGGTGCCGGTTTCGTCGGTGGTCGCATGCCACTGGGGAACCCATTGAATCCGTCGGGGGCGGCCGTCTTCGGCGTAGCGGTCGACGATGAGGTAGTGGGCGACGCCGTACCACATGAGGGCGTCGACCATCCATGTCATGGTGATGACGCGGGGGCGGCCCTGCTCGGGCTGGTCGAGGATGGTGGGGCCTGGGGTGGGCGCGTCGCCGGTCATCGCGACGAGGGGGAGGCGTCCGATGGATCCGGCGATCAGGTTGCGGCCCTTGGCGAGGGCGGCGACGCTCATGGCTTGGGCGCGGGTGACGGGCAGGGCGTCGGCGTCGAGGTCGAGGAGGTGCGCCCATGTGGCGGTTTCGAGGGAGGAGCGGTCGGTCCACGGGGAGGAGATTTCGCGGGCGCTGATCCCAAGGAGACGGGCGATGGGGTTTGCCATGCGCACCATGCTTGGCGCCTGGTTGGACTATTGGTGCTGTCCTCGGCGTGTCGCTGCCCGGGCGAGGTCGTAGGCTTGGCGGCCCTCGGGGTGGACGTTTGTCTCGTGCTCGAGGGCTTTTTTCATTGCTGCGGAGCGGTTGAGGGCGAGGTCGCGCCATCCGCATGTGCAGACGGCGAGGACGCTTCGGTCGGAGGCGTCCAGGCGGATCCGGTATTGGCGGTTCATGCGCTGATCCCGATGATGAGAGGGGCGGCTTGGGTGGCGGTGTAGGTGTGGGCGCGCAGGGCGACGGTGGCGGCGATGAGTTCCCAGATGGGTCCCTGGGAGTCGCGGCGGCTCCAAGCGTCGGCTTCGCCGAGGCGGCGCAGGGCGGCGCCGTTGACTGCGTCGAGGAGGGCGGGATCGCCGTTGTGGTCGACGGTTCCGGTGGTGAGGGCTTCGATGAGATCTCCGGTGGCGGCGGCGAAGTCTCTGGCGCCGAGGGTGAGGACCTCGAGGCTGTTGAGGCGGGCTTGCTCGGTGATGGATCGGGCGGGGCCGCCGTCGTCGGCGGCGAGGCGGCTTCCTCGGGCGTAGAGGTCGGCGAGGGTGTCGAGGAGCCACCATGTGCCGGGCTGGGATAGGTAGGGGCGCAGGTGATGGCCCTCGGGGTCTGTCCAGGCGGCCCAGATGGTCGCCCATGATCGATCGCGGGACACCTCATAGGCGAAGGTGGTGGCGGTGGGGTCGGTGGGCGGGGTCTGCTCGGTGTTGGTGGTGCGGGCGAGGATCTCGGGGTCGATGACGGCGGTTTTGGTGGTGGACCAGATGTTGCCGAATGCTCTGGCGAACTCGCCTGCGGGCATGGTTTCGCGGGCGTCGAGGATGGTCTTGACGGTTTGCGTTTCGCCGACGGCGGGGTGGAATGATTCGATGACGGCGGGGTCGGAGAGGTCGGCGTCGTCGGCGGCGGACCATTCGAAGTAGGCGAGGCGGGCGGCGGGGTCTTGGGTGGCTTCGCGTCCTCGGTCGACCCATTCTTTGAGCCATGCGGAGTCAGCGTCGCCTGCGGTGGAGACGATCCAGAGTTGCCGATTGTCGAGGGTGGCTTGCGCGGGCACGATGGCGGCCATAAGCGCGGCCCCGAGGTCCTCATCAAAGGCAAACGCCTCGTCCAGCATGACGAGTTCGGGGGTGTAGCCGTGGAGGGCGGTCCTGGTGGGGGCGAAGGTGCGGACCTGGCCGCGCCCGTTCTTCCACTCCATGCACTCGGCTCCGGCGCCGCGCTTGATGGTGACCAGATCCGGGAACTTGAGTTCTGCGGCGTTGACGAGATCCGCCCAACGTTCGCGCGCGTCCTTGCCTGACTGGGCCGAGTAGAACGCCTGCGAGCGGGGATAGCGAAGCGTGCGTTGTGCCATGATGGCGCGCATGAGGGTGGTCTTGCCGGACTGGCGCGGGACGGTGAGGACGACGGTTGGGTAGCGCCATCCGAGGCCGTCGGGGGTGCGCTCGGTGACAACGCGGGCGACTTGATTTTGCCAGGGCATGAGAGGGGTCCCGAGGAGGCGGGCCATGGCGCCGACGTGCCATGCCTCGTGCTTTGCGCCGTCGGTGGGGCGTGTGGCGTAGCGGGGTTCGGCGCTCATGCGGGATCCTCGGTGGGGGCGTCGCCGCGCATGATGGCGGCGAGGCTGGCTTCTGCGGTGTCCTCGTTTATGGTGGGGACGGGCAGGTCAGCGAGGACCTCGCGGAGTTGCTGGGCGGCGGCGGGGACGCTGGTTTTTCCGTAGGCGGCGCCTGCGCTGATTGCTCGGGCGAGATCTCGGGCAAGTTGCACGAGGGCTGCATGTTCGGGGCCGAGGAGCCCGGCGTCTCGCTTGGCGCTGATGGTCGTCTCGACGGCCTGCTCGAGATCAGAGGCGGGCGGGCGGCTCGGCCCCAGGAGCGTGCCTTGGGTTTCGGTCATGGTCGGCTCGATTCGGGGTTTTTCCTGGCGTTTCGGGAGGGAAAGGAGAGGGCAGGCGCGGGGTAGCCTGAGGGTCGTCATTCAAAGAAACGGCGCTCGTCGGCGCGCTTTCTGCGCCTACTCATGGGGTCGGCCTGCCGCGATGAGTTGCATGACAGGTGTGCGGGCCGCAGGTTCGCGAGGTCGTCCGACCCACCACGGGCTCTCGGGACGATGTGATCGATGCTCAGTGATGCGCCGTCGGGGAATGCAAGGCGGAGGTCGATCGGCTGGGCGCACAGATGGCACGTGGTGCCGTACACGTCAAGGACTCGCGAACGCAGGCGGCGGGATGCACGCCCACCCCACCGGCTCACCGCCCACTCCGCACCGTGTCGATGATGGCCTGAGCGCACCGGACGACCTGGATGGACTGGACATAGATCCGCATCTGATCCGTGCTCATCGAATACCCGGAGCCGTTGTCGACCAGGTCGCGGATCCTCTCGGCGATCGCGAGCATGTCCTCGGCCGCATCGAGGAGAGCCAGGCGGGTTTCGTGGTCAGTAGGCATGGGCGATCTCCTGGGCTTTCGTGTCGGTCAGTGCGATGCGGGCACGCTGTCGGGGGGTGGCGTTGGGGTAGGCCTGGGCAAAGTAGGCATCGAGGGCACGGTCTCGCGCTTCGCTTACTTCGTCGTCCTTGCTCCGAGCGCCTTCGCGCTCGGCCTTGTCCCACTCCCATTGGGCTTGCCATCCCTTCATGCGACACACGTTGCAGTAGCGGGGCACGTCGTTGCCGTGATGACACACTCTGGGCATGAACTCGGGCATCGGGTTTGCCATCGTTTCCTCCTTCTTGGGAGTCTTGTCGTTCGTGAATGCGGAATGCGAAGGCTCCGGGGAGCAGGGGCGGTGCGCCCTGCGCCCCTCCTCCCCCTTAGAGGGGGGAGGGTTAGTAGCTGCTTCCGCATGGTCTGACCTGCGCAAACGCGGCGGAATTGTTCTTTTGCGCAGTTTGCGAAGTCTTGCGCGCGTCTCCTCGATGTAGCGGCGCATCCGTTCGTCGTGGCGGCGGCGCGCGGCCTCGATCCAGTCGCACAGAATCGATTTGACGATCCTGAAGCGTCCGGGCTGCGGGTTGCCGTCGATCACGCCGCCCCGACGCCACTCGACGAGGCCCGCGTCCTCGAGGAGGTGCAGGCTGTCGCGCGTCCATTTGTCGGAGTAGGCCGCGCGATCGCGGACTTGCTTTGCGGTGGCGACCGTCGTCGCCGAGCGGCCCCGGTGTTCGTCGAACATGATCGAGGCGAGCGCCTCGAGGACGACGCGAACGCCGCGAAACTCCGCTCCAGAAAGGGGCCCCCACTCGGCTTTGCCGAGGGCGTGCACGAGGGCGAGCACGTCCATCGACGGCGACGGACGTAGTGAGGAATGTGCTTCGCTCATCGCTCGGAATCCTCCTCATCGACGACCAGGGCCCAGATGACAACCGAGACGGAAAGCCAGGCCAGAGCCCAGCCGTTGCCCGGCCACGCCGCACGCGACGACCAGAACTGCGCGATGAAAACGATCAGGGCCAGGAGGGCGTTCAACGCCGCGAGAAGCGCCGGAAGATGCACCCTCATCGGTCCTCCCCGGTAGGCTCCGAGGTGCCACCCATCGGCGCATTAGCGCCGCCGTCACCTACCGAGGAGAAGTCGTGGAACCCGAACCTAGCGACGCGATCACGCTCGATACCCTCACGCAGATTTCGAAGCAGCTCATCGAGCGAAGCGAGACGGACCTTGCACGAGTCGAGGCGATCGCCGAGGTTGTCGACGGGCTCGTCCGCGCCGTTGGCGAGCTGACGGCCATCGTCGGTGGCCTTGCTGAGCGCGTAGACGATTCCGAGAGTCAGGCAAGTACCAAGAGCAAGCTTGAAGAAATTCGCAAGTGGCTTGCACTCGCAGTATCGACTTTGGGAACGCTGCTGAAGTGAACTCACGCCCCCACCTCCTCGGGATCGACGATCGAGTAGGCGGAAAGCGCGATAGGCACGCCCGCATCACGCAGAGCATCCAAGTCGCTGAAGGTCCAGCGCGCCCGCCCATGCAGGCGCGCAGAAACCTGCGACTGAGAAACGCCCAGGATCTTGGAAATATCGCACTGAGTCGCGGCAGTCGCGGTCATGAACTGCCGCACCTCGCGACTGACAATCGTCTGAGAAGTAGCCATGGCGCACAATCTATTGCTTAGAGCAATAAGTCATGGGATGACGCACCGGCGTGTCTCTAGTTGACTGCTAGAGATCATTGGATATTGCTATAGTTCCAGCATGACTACCGCAATCCCATTGCCTAAGCCCAGCTTTTCCGAGAGTGTCGCCGCTAACGTCCGAGCCCTGGCAGCGGCGGCGGGCTTTTCACAGTCCTCACTAGGGCGCGCCGTTGGACTCTCACAGTTCCAAGCGCATAAGCGGTGGACGGGGTCCGTTGCTTGGACGCTTGACGAACTTCCCCTAGTAGCGGACACGCTCGGAGTGTCGGTGTCCGTCCTCATTGACGATTTCATCCCGAAAACGCAGAACCCCGACCGGTGGATCGCACCGAGCGGGGCCGCTGCGCGCCCGAAGGGACTCGAACCCCCAACCTTCTGATCCGTAGTCAGATGCTCTATCCATTGAGCTACGGGCGCATCGCCGTTTGGCTGACGCCAACTGTACGCGTTCGCCGGGGGCGAATACAAACTGACGAATGGGGCTTCGATCACACCGGCGGCGCAGCCCTGATCGTAGCGCTCACCTCCTCCCGTGAGGCTCCGCGAACGGGCCCCTCGGAATGCGCGCCCGCGCGCGGCGATCGACGCGACCGGGAGCGCTTCGGAGCGTTGCCCCGCTCCGCGGATCGGGGCTCCCAACCAGCCGATTGGGAGCCCCGGGTGTCCCGCGCTTCACACCAGTGAGGCGGGAAAGGAGTGCTCGTCGATGAGGGCCAGCTCATCCTCGCTGAAGGCGAGGCGATCGAGGGCTCCGAGCGAGTCCCTCAACTGGTCGGGCGAGGAGGCGCCGACGAGCACCGTCGTCACGCGCTCATCGCGGAGCAGCCAGGAGAGCGCCATCTGGGCGAGGGTCTGCCCGCGCTCAGCCGCGAGCGCGTCCAGTGCGCGCAGGTGGGCGATCCGCTCGTCGGAGAGGACCTCGGGCGAGAGGTAGCGCTGCTCGGTGACGCGCGACCCCTTCGGGTAGCGCTCCTCGCCGAGGTATTTCGAGGTGAGGAGCCCCTGCGCGAGCGGGCTGAAGACCGCCATGCCGAGCCCGAGCTCGCCGCACACGTCGAGCAGGCCCTTCTCGACCGTCCGGTCGAGCATCGAGTAGCGGGGCTGGTGGACGACGAGGGGCAGGCCGATCCGCCGCGCGATCTCGACGGCCTCGCGCGTCTGGGCGGGCCCGTAGGAGGAGATTCCCGCGTAGAGGGCTTTGCCGGAGCGGACCGCCTGGTCGAGCGCCCCCATCGTCTCCTCGAGCGGGGTCGTCTCGTCGAAGCGGTGCGAGTAGAAGATGTCGACGTAGTCGAGTCCCATGCGTTTGAGGGATTGGTCGAGGGAGGCGAGGATGTACTTCCTCCCGCCGCCGCCCGCTCCGTAGGGCCCGGCCCACATGTCGTAGCCCGCTTTGGAGACGATGATCATCTCGTCGCGGTAGGGCTTGAAGTCGTGGGCCATGTGCCGACCGAAGTTCTCCTCGGCGGAGCCGTAGGGCACGCCGTAGTTGTTCGCGAGGTCGAATTGCGTGATCCCCAGGTCGAAGGCGGTCCGCAGGATCTCGCGTTGTGAGGCGATCGAGTGGTCGTCGCCGAAGTTGTGCCACAGTCCGAGGCTGATCATCGGCAGGTCGAGTCCGGAGCGCCCGCACCTGCGGTAGTGCGCGCCGGCGGCTTCGTAGCGATCGGGGGCTGGATTCCACAGCGAGTCGAATTGCTGTTGGGCGATCGGGGTGGGCAGCTCGGGGGTGCTCGTCACGGTGGCCTCCAGTGGCATCGCGGTTTTCGGTTTCGGGTGCTGCGGCCGGGCGCTTCCTCATCGACGAGGGCGGGGTCGGCGCACGATTCAGGGGGAAATGAAGGACCCTCCACGCACCCGGCAGCGCACCCTTATCCTTGCTGCCTTCCGGCCCTGGGGAGGTTCGGATGATACCGTCACGTGGAGGATCGTTTTCAGTCTACACGGCCCGGGAAGCCGCCGCGAACCTTGAGGCGGCCGCGGGGGCTCAGCAGCTGCGCCGCTCGACGAGGCGGGTGTCGAGCATGACGGGTTCTCCGTCCCATGCGCCTTCGGCGATCTCGCGGATCATCCGCGCAGCGGCTCGGCCGAGTTCTTCAGCCGGGTTGATGAGGGTTGTCAGAGGCGGGTCGAAGGTCGCGGCCCGATCGACGTCGTCGAAGCCGACGACGCGCAGGTCCTCGGGAATCCGGATCCCGGCCGCCTGCCATACGCGCATCGCCGCGAAGGCCATCGGATCGGAGGAGACGAAGACGCCGTCGACGGCTCCCACTTCGATCGCGGGGAGGAGTTCTTTGCCCGCCTCTTCGCCCGATTCGGAGGTGAAATGCCCCTCGACCTGGACTGGGACGATCCCCGCCTTCGCGAGCTCGGTGCGAAAGCCCTGGAGACGGTCGTCGGCAGCCGCGATATCGAGGGTGCCGGTGATGATCGCGGGATGCCGCACCCCCGCCTCGAGGAGTCTGCGCGCCGCGAGGACGCCCCCCTTGACGTTGTCGACGTCCACCCATGATTTCGGCGGATTCTCAACGAAGGGGCGGCCGACGAAGACGATCGGGATCGGCGAGGACAGGTAGGCATCCATGAGCTCGGGCGCCCGGTGGTGCGAAACGATGATCGCTCCGTCGACGCGGCCGTCTCTCAGGAACGCCCCGGCCCGATTGGAGATCCCCGCCGAATGGGCGAAGGCGGTGACGAGCTGGACGTCTTCGCGTGCGAAGGTCCTCGACACGGAGATCGCGATGCGTGCGAAGAAGGGGTCAGTGAAGACGAAGAAGTCGGGCTCGGGGACCATGAGGGCGATCGTGTCGGTCCTGCGGGTGACGAGTTGACGGGCCGCCTGATTCGGCACGTAGCCGAGTTCTGCGACGGCGAGTCGGACCGCGGCGATTTTCGCCTCGGCGACGCCGGCGTCGCCCCGGACGACCCGTGAGGCCGTTGCCCGCGATACTCCCGCATGGCGCGCGACGTCCTCGAGGGTGATGCTGCCGGTCTTACGACTCACTCCCCTCCTCCTTCCAGTCTTCCCGATCGGCGCGGACGCCTTGCGGATCCGGGGCCTTCGCGCCTCGACGGCGATGCCGGATCGCCGTCGAGCCGAGCGGGCCCTCAGTCGATGTCGAAGGCGTTGTTCTTCATGACATCGCGGTACCACAGCGCCGAGGCTTTCGGCGTGCGCACCTGCGTGTCGTAGTCGACGCGGACGATCCCGAAGCGCTTCGTGAAGCCGAAGGCCCATTCGAAGTTGTCCATGAGCGACCACTCGAGGTATCCGATGACGTTCGCCCCTTCACTGATCGCCGCGTGCACCGCGGCGAGGTGTCCACGGATGTAGGCGAGTCTATCGTCCGAATCGTCAACGAAACCCGTTTCGTCGGGGACGTCGTCGTAGGCGGCGCCGTTCTCCGTGATGACGAGCGGGATCCCCGCCGGCCCCGTGTACTCGCGTTCGAGGCGGACGAGCAGCTCACGGAGATCGTCGGGGCCGACCTCCCATCCCATGTGGGTGACCGGGAGGCCGCGGGAGACGCCTCTGACCCTTTCGGATCCGACGTTCGGCGAGCGGCGGGGACGGCCCTGCTCGTTGATCCTCACGAGCGGCGATCGGTCGAGCGGATCGGCGGCCCGCACCATCTGGCCGTTGTAGAAGTTCACGCCGAGCACGTCGATCGGGGTCGAGATGATCTCGAGGTCGCCCTCGCGGATCCACGTCCGGATGTCGCAGCGCTCGTCGCCATCCTCGGTCGCGGCCATGTCGGCGACGACGTCGGCCGGGTAGGCGCCCCGGAAGATCGGGTCGAGGAAGAGGCGGTTCGAGGTCCCATCGATCCTGCGGGCCGCGTCGATGTCGCCCGGATCCGTCGGGTCCGCAGGGTGCGCGACGGTGAAGTTGAGGGTGATGCCGAGCGCCGGATCCTCCCCGCGCGCGGAAGCGGCTTCGCGGATCGCCTTCGCGCCGAGGCCGTGGGCGAGGAGGAGGTGATGGGCGGCTGCGACTGCCTCGCCCGGATCCGTGTGCCCGGGGGCGTGTTCGCCGCCCGCGTAGGCCAGGAGCGAGGAGCACCACGGCTCGTTGAGGGTGGTCCACACGCCCACTTTGGAGCCGAGCCGCTCGTAGACGGCGCGCGCGTAGTCGGCGAAGAGGAAGGCGGTCTCACGCTTCGTCCATCCGCCCTTCTCGCCGAGGGCGGCGGGAAGGTCCCAGTGGTAGAGGGTGAGCCAGGGGTCGATCCCCGCCTCCCGGAGGGCGTCGACGAGTTCCTCGTAGAAGTCCAGGCCTTCCTCGTTCACCGTGCGCCCGTCGGGCATGACGCGCGCCCAGGAGACGGAGAATCGGTATGTCCCCGCTCCGAGATCCTTCATGAGGGTCACGTCCTCGCCGAGGCGGTGGTAATGATCGCAGGTGATGTCGAGGTTCGAGGAGTCGATGATCGCACCGGGCTCACGGGCGAAGACGTCCCAGATGGAATCGGCTTTCCCGCCTTCGCGGGCGGCGCCTTCGATCTGCGCGGCGGCGGTGGCGACTCCCCAGCGGAATCCCTCGGGGAAGGTGAGAGTGGTCATCCCTTGACGGCTCCTTGCATGATGCCGGTGACGAGCTGCCGGCCGGCGACGATGAACAGAATGAGAAGGGGCAGGGTCGCGACGACGACGCCGGCCATGACGAGCGAGTAGTCCTTGAAGTAGGACGCCTGGAGGAGCTGAAGGGCGACCGGGAGAGTCGGGTTCTTCGCTCCGAGGACGATGAAGGGCCAGAAGAAGTTCGTCCAGCTCCCCACGAAGGTGAAGAGGGCGAGCATCGAGGCCGCCGGGCGCGCAGCCGGCAGTGCGACCGACCAGAAGGTGCGGAACATCGAGGCTCCGTCGACGCGGGCCGCTTCGATGAGCTCGTAGGGCAGTGCGTCGCGGATGTACTGGGTCATCCAGAACACCCCGAAGGCCGTCACCATCGCCGGGACGATGACCGAGACGAGTTCGCCGTTCCACCCGAGCTTCGACATGACGATGAAGAGCGGGACGACGCCGAGCTGGGCGGGCACCGCCATCGTCGCGATGACGAAGGTGAGCAGCGCTTCGCGCCCTTTGAAGCGGAGCTTCGAGAAGGAGTAGCCCGCCAGCGTCGAGAAGAACACGACGGAGAGCGAGACGACGCCCGAGACGATGAGCGAGTTGATGAAGGCGGCGAACAGGTCGATGTCGGCGGTGAGGACGCGCGAGACGTTCTCGGCGAAATGCGCGCCCGGGATGAGCGAGGGGATCGGGTTGCGCGCGATTTCGGGGGCGGTCGACGCGGCCAGGAGGAAGGCGAAGTAGAGGGGGTAGGCGGAGACGAGGACGGTGATCGCGAGGATCGTGTAGCTCCACCAGCGGGGCCTCGCGTTCGCGCCGCCCGCGGCGGAGTGCGAGTTCTTGCGGCGGGCGGCCTTCGCGGCGCCCCTGCCCGCGGTCTGCTCGATCATCGCGATGGAGGGTTGTGTGCGGCTACGGGTGCTCATCTGCGGGCCTTCTTCCCTTCGGCGGAGGAGATCCTCCGGGTGAGCCAGAAGTTGAGGGCTCCGATCACGATGATGATGAGGAAGAGGATCCACGCGACGGCCGAGGCGCGTCCGAAGCTCTTCTGGGGGCCCCAGCCGAGCTGGTAGAGGTACATCGTGAGGGTGAGCCACTGCTTGTCGGAGCCGCCGTTGCCCATGATGTCGAACATGCGCGGCTCGTCGAAGATCTGGAGGCCGCCGATCGTTGAGGTGATGACGACGAAGATGATCGTCGAGCGGAGCTGGGGGATCGTCACGGAGAGGAACTGGCGCCAGCGTCCGGCGCCGTCGACCGTCGCGGCCTCGTAGAGTTCCCGGGGGATCGCCTGCATGGCGGCGAGGATGATGAGCGCGTTGTAGCCCGTCCAGCGGAAGTTCACCATGTTCGCGATCGCGATGTGCGAGGCGAGGGCGTTCGCGTGCCAGCCGATGGGGTCGAGTCCGATGAGGCCGAGGATCGTGTTGATCATGCCGGATTGGTCGGCGAAGACCTTGGAGAAGATGAGCGAGACGGCGACCGGGGCGACGACGTAGGGAAGGAGGACGCCCATCCTCCAGAAGGTCCGGGCGCGCAGATTCGAGTCGAGGACGTAGGCGATGAGCGTCGCGGCGATGATCTGGGGGACCGAGGAGAGCAGGAAGATCGAGAAGGTGTTCCGAAGCGCGGTCCAGAAGGCGGGCTGCGCGAGCACGTCGGCGTAGTTCGCGATGCCGTTGAAGCCTTGATTCCCCCCGATGAGGTGCCAGTTGTGCAGGGAGACCCACGCCGTGTAGAGGAGGGGGTAGAGGCCGGTGATGGCGAAGACGATGAAGAAGGGCGCGATGTAGACGTAGGGCGAGGTTTTGTACTCGAGGTTTCCCAGACGGTCGCGCCAGGTGAGCGATGACGTGCGTCGATCGGCTGGCATGCGGGCTCCTTAGGCGTTGGTCGCGCGTTCGCGCGGACTGTCGACGAGGGCGGGGCGGATTCCTCCACGGAGTCCGCCCCGCCGGACGGTCACATGAGGCCGAGGGCGTCGAACTCGCTGAGGGCCTTCTCCCAGGAGGAGGCCGGATCATCCGTGCCGGCGACGTCGACCCTGTTGATCGCGTCGGTCACGACGACCGTGATCGCGAAGAAGTTCGGGCCCTTGTGGGGCTGGACGGTGATCTTCTTCGCCATGTCGGAGTAGATCTGGCCGACGGGGGCGTTGTTGAAGAACTCGTTCGTGTACGAGAGGAGCTCATCGGAGGAGAGGGCGTCGACCTGCGAGGGGAAGGTGCCCTTCGCTTTGAAGGCCTTGATCTGCTGCTCGGGGGCGGTGAGCCATGCGGCGAGCTCGGTCGCTTCCTCGATGTGCGCGCCCTGGGCGGGGACCGTGAGGTATGAGCCGCCCCAGTTGCCGCCGCCTCCGGGGTAGACCGGGGCGACGTCCCAGCCCGTGACGCCGGCGGCGTTGCCCTCGATGACGCCGAGCATCCACGGCGGGCAGAGCATCGTCGCGAAGCCGTCGTTCTGGAAGGCGTTCACCCAGTCCTCGCTCCACTGCTCGAAGCCGGCGGAGAGTCCGTCGCTCGTCGAGGCCTGGAGGTCCTGATCGTAGACCGCCTTGATCGCGGTGTTGTCCTTGAGCGGGATGATCGAGTTGTCGTTCTTCTCGAAGGGGTTCTCGACCTGGTTGAGCATGCCCTGGTAGGTGCCCGTTGCGGAGTCGAACCACGGGATGCCGGTCTTGGCGACGAAGTCCTTGCCCACGGAGAAGTAGGTGTCCCAGTCGCCTTCGAGGAGCGCTGCGACTTCGTTGCGCTCGGTCGGCAGGCCGGCTTTGGCGAAGAGGTCGGCGCGGTAGCAGATCGCCTCGGGGCCGGCGTCGGTGCCGTAGCCGATGAGCTTGCCGTCTTCGGTGGTGGCGGCGGCCGACTTCCAGTCGAGCCAGCGCCCCTTCACGGCGTCGGTGTTGAGGTCGGCGAATTTGTCGGGGTACTGCATGAGTTCGGGGAGCCAGTCGACCTCGATCGCCTCGACGTCGGCGAGGCCGGAGCCTGCGGCGAGTCGGGTGTTCATGTTGTCGCGGGCTTCGTTCGATGTTGCGGCCTTCTTGCCGACGACTTTGATGCCGGGGTGGGTCTCCATGTATTCGGCGTAGAGGTCGTCGTAGCCGAATTCGTTGAAGGTGGCGACGGTGAGGGTGATCTCGCCGTCCGTGGATTCGGAGCTCGCGCCCGATTCGCCGCCCGCGCTTGCGCCCGATGAGCACGCCCCGAGGGCGAGGGCCCCTGCGGCTCCGAAGCCGATGAGCGTCGTCAGAGTCCTGGTTTTCACGTCGACAAACTCCTTCGTGTGCGTTGACGTTCAGACGGCGACGGGAAGTCGCTCGCCATCCGGACTGAGAGCGCTCTCATTTGCGCCATTGCGAACAGAGAGCGCTCTCAAAGGGATGTGACGAGTATTGCACACGGCGAAGTCGAGCGCACCCGTCGATCGATAACAAGAAGATCACGATCCGAAGAGGGAGCGCGCCCGGCAAGCCCCTTGGACGGCTCCCATCCGCCCGGGGCCGGATCCCCCGAATACGCCCGCTGGGCGCGGAGCTCGGCTCCGCAGTTC